>JAUWCP010000039.1 GCA_030609245.1 Hyphomicrobium sp. | reverse complement strand
TCTGCTGCTGAGCAGCTTGCCGCAAATCTCAACTTTGGCGCGTTCGCCAAAGCCGAGGACCTGAAGAAGCGCATCTACTTTACGTTGGGCGCGCTCATCGTCTACCGGTTTGGGACCTTCATCCCGCTGCCCGGAATCAATCCTGTTGCTTTCGCCGAGACGTTCAATGCCAACGCTTCAGGCATCCTCGGCATGGTCAATTTGTTCGCCGGCGGCGCCGTGGAGCGTATGGCGATCTTTGCGTTGAACATCATGCCCTACATTTCGGCATCGATCATCATGCAGCTCATGAGTTCGATGTCGCCGAAGCTCGAAGCCTTGAAGAAGGAAGGCGAGCAGGGGCGCAAGCAGATCAACCAATACACCCGCTATTTGACAGTCGTGTTGGCAGCATTCCAGGGCTACGGCATTGCAATTGGGCTTGAGGGGTCGCGTAGTGCAGCGGGCGCCGTGGTGATCGATCCTGGTTGGTTCTTCCGCCTGACGACCGTCATTACGCTCGTTGGCGGCACGCTGTTCTTGATGTGGCTCGGCGAACAAATCACGCAGCGCGGTGTGGGCAACGGCATCTCGCTCATCATCTTCGCCGGCATTGTGGCCGGACTGCCATCAGCAATGGCCGGGCTGTTTGAGCTGGCGCGCACCGGCTCGATTTCAACTTTCCTGTTGCTCGCCCTGCTGATGCTGATGCTGGTCGTGGTGGCCGCGATCGTCACCATGGAGCGTGCGCAGCGCCGCCTGCTGATCCAGTATCCCAAGCGACAAGTCGGCAACCGCATGTCCCAGGGCGATTCCTCGCACCTTCCGCTCAAACTCAATTCCGCAGGCGTGATCCCGCCGATCTTTGCCTCCTCGCTGTTGCTCTTACCAATAACGGTGGCACAATTTTCCGCCGGACAGGGGCCTGAGTGGCTCAACGCGATTGTGGCCTCGCTGGGCCGCGGGCAGCCGTTGTACCTTTTGGTTTACGTGGCGCTGATCGTCTTCTTCGCGTTTTTCTACACGGCGGTCGTGTTCAATCCCAAGGATACGGCGGATAACTTACGCAAGTACGGCGGGTTCGTGCCCGGTATCCGCCCTGGTGAAAAGACGGCCCAGTACATCGACTACGTGCTCACGCGCATCACAGTCGTCGGCGCCCTCTACCTCGCGGCCGTCTGCGTCTTGCCGGAAATCCTGATCGCCCGTGCGGGTGTACCATTCTATTTCGGTGGCACTTCGCTCTTGATCTCAGTCAGCGTGACGATGGATACGGTGGCCCAAGTTCAGAGCCACTTGCTTGCCCACCAGTATGAAGGCTTGATCAAGAAGGCGAAACTCAGGGGCGCATCGAGAGGCCGAAGATGAACCTGATCCTGCTGGGGCCACCGGGAGCAGGCAAAGGAACGCAAGCCGAAGTTATTACCCAGAAGCGGGGGTTGGTGCAGCTTTCAACCGGCGACATGCTGCGCGAGGCGGTGAAGGCCGATACACGGATCGGTGAGGAGGCGAGCGCAGTCATGGAAGCCGGCGGCCTCGTCCCAGACGAGATCGTCATCAGCATCGTTGCCGAGCGTCTCTCCGCTTCCGATTGCGCCAATGGTTTTATCCTCGACGGTTTTCCACGCACCCTTAACCAAGCTGCCGCGCTCGACAACCTGTTGCAGGCCCAGGGCAAACAGTTAGACGCGGTGATCGAGATCAAGGTGGATGACGCAGTCCTGATCGACCGGATATCGGGGCGATACATGTGTGCCGACTGCGGGGCGAGCTTTCACGACACCAATCACAAGCCGAAGGTGCCCGGCGTGTGTGACCGCTGCGGATCGACTGAGTTCATTCGCCGCAAGGACGACAACGCCGAGACGGTCAGAAACCGGCTTATGGCCTATTATCGCGAGACATCGCCTCTCATCGGCTACTACTTCGCTAAGGATAAACTCAGGAGCGTCGATGGAATGGCCCCAATTTCGGAGGTTTCCAGCCAAATCGAGGCAGTCTTAGCTCACAGCTGACCGCCCCAAAAAAGCCGTTTTCGCCGGATTGACGCGGACCTGTTGCTCAGTTACAAGTCCGCGTTTCATAACGCGCCCTTTATGAGGTCTGGTCCGGTAGCCTGCGGGCCGGAGTGTGGTGCGTTTTTCGCGTGGGATTAATGCAAGGCGGGTGCCTGCATCCGGGATGTTAACCCGGGTACGGCCACTGCCCTAAGTTCAGGAGAGAAGTGTGGCCCGTATCGCAGGCGTCAACATTCCGACGCAGAAGCGCGTCGTCATAGCGCTTCAATATATTCACGGCATCGGACCCAAGTTCGCGAAGGACATCTGTGGCAAAGTAGGTGTTCCCGACGAGCGCCGTGTCAACCAGCTGACCGACGCCGAGGTTCTGCAAATCCGCGAGTCGATCGACCGCGACTACTTGGTTGAGGGCGATCTGCGCCGTGAAGTAATCACCAATATCAAGCGCCTTATGGATCTAGGCTGCTACCGTGGGCTGCGCCACCGCAAAGGGCTGCCGGTGCACGGCCAACGCACGCACACGAACGCGCGCACTCGCAAAGGCCCGGCAAGGGCAATCGCGGGCAAGAAGAGAGCTTGACGCTGCAATCATCGGGGACGGCCGTCGGCTAGTCCCCGTTTGCGTATGACGGGAGCCGTGCAGAGCGCGGTCTTGGGAGACCTGACGAAATGGCTAAAGAGCAGACCTCGGGGCGCACAAGGGTCCGCCGTCGCGAGAAAAAGAACATCACATCCGGCGTTGCACACGTTCGCGCCTCGTTCAACAACACGATGATCACGATCACAGACGCTCAGGGCAACACAATCGCCTGGTCTTCGTCGGGAACAAAAGGCTTCAAGGGCTCGCGCAAGTCGACACCCTATGCGGCGCAGGTTGCCGCGGAGGATGCCGGCAAGAAGGCCATGGATCACGGCATGAAGATCCTGGAGGTCCAGGTGTGCGGCCCTGGTTCTGGCCGCGAGTCGGCGCTGCGTGCGCTGCAAGCCGTCGGCTTTCAGATCACGGCCATTCGTGACGTGACTCCCATTCCGCATAACGGTTGCCGACCGCGTAAGCGCCGGCGCGTATGATGTGCCGTGTGGCTGGCATTTGGCATCGCCAGCCCCGGCTTTGCGATCGCCAATTATGGTGATCGGGTACCCCACTGATGTGGCTGCGGATTTGATATGATGCAGACCACGCGATAAGCGAGGATCCCCGTGGTAAACGTGCTGCAAAAAAACTGGCAAGACTTGATCAAGCCGACCAAGCTCGAGGTGACGCCAGGTCGTGACCGTGAAAAGCTGGCCACGGTTGTTGCCGAGCCGTTAGAGCGCGGTTTCGGCATGACGCTTGGCAACGCGCTGCGGCGTGTGTTGCTGTCGTCGCTGCAGGGCGCGGCGATCAAGACTGTGCAGATCGACGGCGTTCTACACGAGTTTTCCTCAATCCCAGGCGTGCGCGAGGATGTGACGAACATCATCCTCAACATCAAGGAGATCGCCCTGCGCGTGCACTCTGAGGGTGTGAAGCGCATGGTCCTCAAGAAAGAGGGCGGCGGACCGGCGCGGGCCAAGGACATCGAGGTGGGCTCAGATGTGGAGATCCTCAATCCAGATCATGTCATTTGCACGCTAGATGAAGGCGCATCGATCCGGATGGAGTTCATTGCCGACATGGGCAAGGGCTATGTGCCCGCCGACCGCAACCGTCCAGAGGACGCGCCGATCGGCTTGGTGCCGGTGGACAGCCTCTACAGCCCGGTCAAGAAGGTCTCCTACAAGGTCGAGAACACACGTGAAGGCCAGATCCTCGACTACGACAAGCTGACTCTGTCGGTGGAGACGGACGGCTCGGTGACGGCTGAGGATGCCGTTGCGCTCGCTGCGCGCATTCTGCAGGACCAGCTCGCCGTTTTCATCAATTTCGAGGAGCCCAAGAAGGCTGTCGAAGAAGCGCACCATCCGGAACTGGCCTTCAATGCAGCACTTTTGAAGAAGGTCGACGAGCTGGAACTCTCCGTACGCTCAGCCAATTGCTTGAAAAATGACAACATCGTTTACATCGGCGACCTAATTCAAAAGACCGAGGCGGAGATGCTGAGGACGCCGAATTTTGGGCGCAAGTCCCTGAACGAGATCAAGGAGGTTTTGGCCTCCATGGGGCTGCACCTGGGCATGGAAGTGCCCAACTGGCCGCCTGACAACATCGAGGAGCTGGCCAAGCGCTTCGAAGATCAATACTGAGCTTCCCAAAAATCGGAGCTAGGCAGTAGGCAAGCAGGAGGACCTATCGCCGATTTCTTATTGCCAAAGACTGATCAAACGCGAGGCAGCAGAACCTCGCCATTCGACAACGAAAAGGAAGTAGTATGCGACACAGGAAGCTAGGGCGGCGATTTAGTCGCGATAGCGGGCACCGCCAGGCCATGTTCTCCAACATGGCGGCCTCCCTCATCCGTCACGAACAGATCGTGACGACCCTGCACAAGGCCAAAGACCTCAAGCGCGTGATGGACAAGTACATCACGCTCGCCAAGCGCGGGGACCTAAACTCCCGGCGCCTCGCCGCCAGCAGGTTGCGCGACGAGGACATGGTCAAGAAGCTCTTCGATACGTTGGGCCCGCGCTACAAGGACCGTGCGGGGGGCTACACGCGTGTTCTGAAGGCTGGCTTTCGCTATGGCGATAATGCCCCTCGCGCGGTGATCGAATTGGTGGACCGTGACCCCTCCGTAAAGGGCAAGGAGGACAGAGAACGTCACGAGGCCTCCGTATCGGCACAAGCCGAAGGCTGATGTGACGCTCATCGGCGTCCTAATGCCCTGGTGCTCGCCGCGCCGGAGCGCTATTGATCCACCTCCGATGCTACACAGTCGCACCGCCGCGGGTCGGCCATGAGGTGTCCGCTTCCGGGAAAGACGGCAGCGTAATTTAAGAATGCTTCAGCGACGGTAGGGAAAGGCCATGACCACCCCAAAGGTTCTCGTCACGGGAGCATCGGGCTTTATCGCCAAACACTGCATTGCTGAACTGCTGCGGCGCGACTTCCCTGTACGAGGCACGTTGCGCGATCCTGGCCGTGCCGACGAGGTGCGCCGCGTCATCGCGCGGATTGGCGTCGATGCCAGCTCCGTCGATTTCGTGGCTGCCGATCTGTTGCACGATGACGGCTGGGACGAGGCGATGGATGGCTGCAGTCACGTGCTGCACGTCGCATCGCCCTTTCCCTTGAAGGAGGAAGGGGATCCCAACGACGTCATTCGCCCGGCGCGCGAAGGCACGCTGCGCGTTCTGGACGCCGCCACAAGAGCCGGCGTTAAGCGCGTCGTGCAAACCTCTTCAATCGTGGCGGTCACGTTGCCTTGGCCCGAGGTGCCCGTGGAGCATGTGTTCACCGAGGAGGACTGGACAAACTCGGACCGCCCCGACATCACCTCCTATGTGATCTCCAAGACGCTTGCAGAGCGCGCCGCATGGGATTTCGTCAAAGGCCGCGCGGACGCCCCAGAGCTTGCGGTGGTCAATCCCGCCTTCGTTCTGGGGCCCGCGCTCGATCCGGACCTGTCTACATCGCACGAGGTGTTGCGGTTGATGGGGATTGGGGCCTATCCGGCCACACCAAAGGTCGGTTTTCCCGTGAGCGACGTGCGCGACGTTGCCGTGACGCACGCATTGGCGATGGTCCATCCGCAGTCCGCCGGGCAGCGGTTCATTTCGGCCAATGGCTTTTTGCGCCTGATCGATCTGGGAAAACTGATGGTAGACGTTCTGCCCGATCTGAAATCAAAGGCGCCGAAATTCGAGATGCCCGATTTTCTTGTGCGCGCGCTTTCGCTCATCGACCGGCGCCTCAAAGCCGTCCTTCCCGACCTTGGACATCCACGGTCGGTGTCAAATGACAAGGCCACACAGATCCTTGACCAGTCGTTTCGATCGGCCGAGGAGGCGGCCAGATCCGCCGTCGAAAGCCTGCGGAAGCTGCGCGTTATCTAGGTTCTGGAACTCGCGTGCCTCGGTGCCCTGCGCCGGCCTTGTTATGGCCTTTTGAGCGCTGAAGATCGATTCTTCGGTGCGAATTTGCGCCGCCCGCCCCGGCACTCATTTGCCTGGGCTTCCGCCGCCTTGGGCCTTGTCCTATAGAACGGGCGACCGTTCATGACCGCATCTCATGGAGATGATCAGGAGTTTTTAGGAATGATGAGTTTGCGTACGCTTCGGTCGGTTCACGCACGAATGGCCCCGCTGGCTGTCGGTTGCGCGGTTCTGGCGATGCTCTGTGCGCCGACACTGGCGCAAAGGCGGGAGCCGCCGTCATCGCAAGCAGCAATTCAGCACTCGTTCTCACCGATCGTACGCCAGGCGGCGCCGGCCGTCGTCAATGTCTACGTGCGTTCGAGGGTGCGCACGACACAATCACCATTTGCAAATCATCCGATCTTCCGAAAGTTCTTCGGAGAGGGTTTCGGTCTGCCGCGCGAGCGGGTGTTAAGCTCGCTAGGCTCAGGCGTCATCATCAGCCCCGACGGCGTGATCGTCACAAATACGCACGTGATTAAAGGACGTGGCAAAACTGAGATCCGCGTTGCGCTGGCCGACAGACGCGAGTTTGACGCGATAGTTGTGACAAAAGATGAAAAGACCGACATCGCCGTTCTCAAGATCGACAATGGCGGGAAGGATTTTCCGTTTCTCGAATTCGCCGATTCCGACAAGCTTGAAGTCGGCGATCTCGTGCTGGCGATCGGAAATCCGTTTGGCGTGGGGCAGACGGTGACGAGCGGGATCATCTCCGCGCTGACGCGCACGAAAGTGGCACGCTCGGACCGGCAGGTATTTATCCAAACGGATGCGGCGATCAATCCCGGCAACTCTGGCGGTGCGTTGGTCGATATGAGTGGGGAGCTGGTTGGAATCAATACCATGATCTTCTCGCGCACGGGTGGTTCGGTGGGCATCGGCTTTGCAATCCCGTCCAACCTTGTGCGGCTCTACGTCGATAGCGCACTAGCGGGCCGCAAGATCGAGCGGCCCTGGCTTGGCGCGAAACTCGACACCGTCACGCGCGAGTTGGCGGAGGGACTGGGGCTGGAGCGCATTGCCGGCGCCGTCATCGTACGCCTGACAAACCGTGGGCCGGCATCGAGAGCGGGGTTCAAACTGGGCGATGTGATCGTGCGTGTGGACGGCTTTGAGGTAACGGACGCCCGTTCGGTGCTCTACCGGTTGACAACCCGAGGTGTGACCAAGACGTCGCGGCTTCAGATCATCCGCAAAGGGAACCGCATTGATATCGATCTTCCGCTGGTGCCGGCACCCAAACCGGGCCGTGACGACGTCCGCAACCTTTCCGGTGACCACCCTTTCGATGGCGCGCGTGTGTCGAACATCTTGCCGAGCGTGGCCGAAGAGTTTGAGCTGGATGAGACCGAGGGTGTCGTTATTGTTGCTGTGCGCAGCGGTGGTGCGGCAGCCCGCCTCGGATTCCGGCCAGGCGATGTTATCGTGCGGGTTGGGCCCACAGAAGTCAGCGATGTCGCCGTTCTGGACGAGATCACCAGAAAGCCCCAACGCATGTGGCGTCTCGCCATCAAGCGTAGTGGTCGCCTGATTAACCTTCAGTTTCGAGGATAGCGGCCGTGGCCACGCTGTTCGAAGCCGCAGGCCTTGATAAGGGTGCTCCACGCCCCCTTGCGGACCTGCTGCGTCCTAAGGTATTGGCCGACGTTGTCGGACAGGATCATCTCGTCGGCGCACAGGGCACTCTGACGCGTATGCTGAGGAGCGGCCGGTTATCGAGCTTAATCCTTTGGGGCCCGCCCGGTTCGGGCAAGACGACAGTCGCGCGCCTGTTGGCCAATGAGACACAGCTGGAATTTGAGCAACTCTCGGCGATCTTTTCCGGCGTGCAGGATCTGCGCAAAGCGTTCGAGCGCGCGAAGGCACGTCGCGAACAAGGAAAGGGGACGCTTCTTTTCATCGATGAGATCCACCGCTTCAACCGCGCGCAGCAGGACAGCTTTCTGCCGCACATGGAGGATGGAACAATCACCCTTGTTGGCGCGACGACCGAGAATCCATCGTTTGAGCTCAATGGAGCCCTTCTGAGCCGCGCTTCGGTTCTGGTGTTCCACCGTCTGAATGAGCCAGCGCTTGAAGAACTGCTTGAGCGTGCTGAGCGAGAGGAGGGGTGCCCGCTTTCCCTCGATGCAGATGCGCGCGAGGCGCTTATCGTCATGGCTGACGGTGACGGGCGCGCTGCCATCAATCTTGCAGAAGAGGTATATGCGGCCGTTGCTCCGGGCGGAGCGGTGCTCGACCGCGCGGCGTTGACCGACCTCGTGCAGCGGCGCGCGCCGATCTACGACAAATCGCGCGAGGGCCACTACAACCTTGTCAGCGCGCTGCACAAGGCGGTACGCGGCTCCGATCCCGACGCGGCGCTCTACTGGCTGGCGCGTATGCTGGACGGTGGTGAGGACCGGCTTTTTCTGGCCAGGCGCTTGGTGCGCATGGCGGTGGAAGACATAGGTCTGGCCGATCCGCAAGCTGTTGTGCAGGCGATTGCCGCCAAGGACACGTATGACTTCCTTGGCAGTCCCGAAGGCGAGCTAGCGCTGGCGCAGGCGACGATTTATCTGGCAACGGCGCCGAAATCGAACGGGGCCTATGTCGCCTATAAGGCGGCGATGCGCGCCGCCAAGGAGCAGGGCTCGCTGAGCCCGCCCAAGCACATCCTCAATGCGCCGACCAAACTCATGGAGGAGGAGGGGTACGGCGAAGGTTACGAGTACGATCACGACACAAAAGACGGTTTCTCCGGCCAGAGCTACTTTCCCGATGAGATGCACGAGCGACCGCAATTCTATGATCCGCCTGAGCGGGGTTTTGAGCGCGAGATCAGAAAACGGCTTGAGCATTGGGCCAAATTGCGCCGCGCTCGCAACGAGGGGCGCTAGGCGCCTCGCGGGTGTCAACACGACTTAGAGCAATGCGTCGCCCGAAAAATGCACGAGGTGGCCATGCGAGCGAAAACCGTCGTCATCTCCGGGGCAGGAATTGCGGGCCCAACACTTGCGTATTGGCTCGCAGACCGCGGTTTCGAGCCGACGCTGGTGGAATGCGCACCGCAGCTGCGCACCGGCGGCTATATCATCGACTTCTGGGGCGTTGGCTACGACATCGCGGAGAAAATGGGGCTGCTGCCGGAGATCCACCGCGAAGGCTACGATGTCGGGGAGTTGCGCCTGGTCGACACGCACGGCCGGCGCGTCGGCGGCTTCAGCGCAGATGTCTTTCGGAGGCTCACCAATGGGCGATACGTGAGCATTGCGCGCAGTGAATTAGCGCGGCTGCTGTTTGGCAAGATTGAAGGGCGCTGCGAAACCATCTTCGGTGATAGCGTGACGAGAATCACGCCCGACGGTGACGGTGTGAGCGTCGCGTTCGAGAGGGCTCCCGAGCGGCGCTTCGATCTTGCGATTGGTGCCGACGGGCTTCATTCCCGCGTCCGCGAGTTGGTGTTCGGGGCCGAGGACACTTTCGAGAAGTACCTCGGGTACATGGTCGGGGCTTTTCAGGCCGAAGGCTATCGGCCGCGAGAAGACCTCGTCTACGTTAGCTACACGATTCCAGGTAGGCAGGTGGCCCGCTTTGCCATGCGCGGCGATCGTACGATGTTCCTATTCGTACTTGCCGCAGATGAGCCAGTGAACGTCGGCGCGCACGATATGGCCGCGCAAAGGAAGCTGCTGCACACAGAATTCGATGAGGCTGGGTGGGAATCCTCAGCCATCCTGAGGGTGCTCGACAGCAGCGAGGACCTCTACTTCGATCGCGTCAGTCAAATTCACATGGAGGCATGGTCGAAAGGGCGCGTGGCGCTGGTTGGCGATGCCGCGTACTGCGCCTCATTGCTCGCAGGTCAGGGCTCTGCGCTGGCCATGGTTGGGGCCTACGTTCTGGCCGGGGAGCTTGGCCGGTCGCCGGATGATCCCGAGGCGGCCTTTGCGCGCTATGAGCGGCTGATGCGGCCGTTCATAGCCAAAAAGCAGAAGGCGGCCGTGCGCTTTGCCGCCAGCTTTGCGCCGAGGACGCGGTTTGGGGTTTGGTTTCGCAACCAGATCACCAGCGTGTTCGAAATCGCCTTTATTGCGCAGCTCTTTATCGGTCCAGATCTTTTGGATCGGATCGACGTTCCCGACTATACGCGGCCCGAAAATCAAGCCTGATCCGCCGCCATTTGGGCGCCCTGGTTCTGTGGCTTGTGGCGGCTTATATTGACATGACGCCGGGTTCTCGGGCGCGCACGTGCACACGTCGAAAAGAGGCAGTCGGTATGGTTCAGTTCGTTGATTTATGGCGCGGGCATCCAATCAACGAGTCTGTGTCCACGCCTTGCATCGCGCCCCATAACCTCACCAACATGGAAGGCCGGCAAGTATTGATGGGCTTTCCTGTCTTCTCCAACCAATGCGCAATACGTATGGGGGTCGCCTTGCGACGCGCCGGCGTGCAGGCGGACCAGCTCGCCGGTTGCGTGCATTGCGGCGTGCACCCCGTCGAGCAGATGCACTTCATTCGCGCCAATCAGCTCGCCGATAGAATTGCGAGTGCAAATTTGCCTGGTGTGGGGCCGACCGAGAGGATCACGGGAACGGACCCTGCCGAGTACTACAAGAAGCTTTTTGGGCGTACCGGAATCATCTTCGTTAAGGACTATTGGAGGCGCTCATCCGACAGCGGGCGCCCGACGGGCGATCACATCGATGTTTGGAATGGGTACCGCTCTTCGGCAAAGTGGCTGTTGGAATGGTTCTCCTGGCTCGGTTACTACTCAAATTATGCCAAGGCCGGTGAGATTTGGTTCTGGGAAGTGAAGTAGGCGGCGCGGCGCCGTTCCTCAGGGGTACGCATGATGCGCTATCTTGTGGCTATAGTTTTCGCTGTGATCGGCGGGGCTCTGGCGATGGTTTTTGTTAGCTCGCAGGTTGCCGATTGGGTCGTGGCACACCAGACCTTTGAAAGCTCTGATGACGCCGAAACCATGAACATGCTCGGCTTTATGGCGAGCAATATCGTCGGGCTGATCGTAGGCTGGCTGGTTGGCTGGACCATTACTGGGGGCCGCAGCGCCGACAATCAGCCGTCCTGACACTTTCCCGCAAGCGACCATTTCGTTAGAAGAGCCCACGGATCAATGGTTCGAGGCTCCCATGAGGCTATTATTGTTCGCTGCTGCGGGTGGCGCCATCGGCGCGGGCGCGCGTCATCTCGTCAATATCGGCTTCGGCCGGGCGTTGGGGGCGGGATTTCCCTGGTCGACCCTGTTCGTCAACGTCTTAGGTTCGCTGCTCATGGGCGTGCTGATCGAGATACTCGCGTTGCGTCTTAACGTGTCGCCAGAGGTTAGGACCTTGCTCGTGACGGGCGTGCTGGGAGGCTTTACGACCTTTTCGGCCTTCTCACTCGATTTTGCCGTGCTCATTGAGCGCGGCGAGACGCTGAGCGCTCTGGTTTATGCGCTGGGCTCTTTCGCGGCCTCAATCGGGGCCCTCTTCATTGGACTGTCATTGGTGCGTGCCATCCTCACATGAGCGAGCGGGTCGAGACGATCGAGGTAAAAGGGAGCGAGGCCGGCGTTCGGCTCGACCGCTGGTTTCGCATTCACTTTCCCGATGTCGGCTACGTCTATTTGCAAAAGCTGCTGCGGTCGGGCCAAGTGCGTGTTGACAGCCGCCGCGCCTCGGCGGGCGACCGGCTGGAAGCGGGTGCGCAGATCCGCGTGCCAAAGATTGCGCGGGTCGCCAAAACGAACGCGCCTGCGGCGTCTGTACCGGCGCTTTCCAGGGCCGACCGCGATCGCATCGAAAATATGATCCTCTATGAGGACGAGCATGTCCTCGTCTTGGACAAACCGTTTGGCCTAGCGGTCCAGGGTGGTACGGGTACGAAACGGCACATCGACGGGATGCTGGCAGCAATGGCGGAACGCTTTGGTGACCGGCCGCGTCTTGTGCACCGTCTCGACCGGGATACGACGGGTGTGCTTTTGGTTGCAAAGCACCGCAATGCGGCTGCCAAGCTTGGCCGCATTTTCCAGACGCGCTCGGCGGCTAAGACGTACTGGGCGCTCGTCAAAGGTGTACCCAGGCCGCCCCAGGGCAAGGTGGAGGCCGCGCTCGTCAAAGTCGCGGGTCCGGACGGGGACCGGGTGAGAAAAGCGCTGCCGGGCGAACAAGAGCAGGCCATGCACGCGACGACGCACTATGCGGTGATTGACCGTGTGGCGAGCAAGGCAGCGTGGGTATCGTTAAAGCCGGTGACGGGGCGTCAGCACCAGCTAAGGGCCCATATGGCGCTGATAGGACACCCGATCGTGGGCGACAACAAGTACGGTGGGGATCAAAACATGCCGGCGGAACAGATTCCGCCAATGCTGCACCTGCACGCGCGGCGCCTCATGTTGCCGCATCCGATTACTGATGAGACGATCGATGTAAGCGCGCCGCTGCCCGAGCACATGCGTGCCACCTGGGACCTTTTGGGTCTTGATGCGGAACGCTACGAAAGGGAGGCTCGATGAAGCTCGTCATTCTCGATTGCGACGGCACCATCGTCGACAGCCAGAACGGCATATGGGCGGCTATGACGCTTGCGTTCTCAGGGCTAGGGTTGGCCGCGCCGACGCGGGCTGAGACGCTAGCGGTCGTGGGACTATCTCTGCCCGAGGCGTTCGAAATCCTGGCGAAAGGGCACGATGATGACGTTCGCGCGGCGCTTCCGGAGCAGTACCGAGCAGCGTTTCGCGAACTCAAGCGCGATCCGGCGCATCACGAGCCGCTGTTTGAGGGTATGAGGGGTGTGATCGAGCAGTTCAGCTCGCGAGACGATCTGATGCTTGGCATCGCGACGGGTAAGTCGCGCCGCGGCATTGATCGCCTGTTCGAGCGGGAAGGGTGGACGGATCATTTCCACACCATCCAGACCGCCGACGACCACCCCTCCAAACCGCACCCGGCAATGATTCATGCGGCAATGGCTGAAACCGGCGTTGGGCCGACGAGGACGGTCATGGTGGGTGATACGACCTTTGACATGGAGATGGCGGTAGATGCAGGCGTTGGCGCGTTGGGCGCTGGGTGGGGTTATCATCAGCCAGACGAGCTGCTGGCGTCCGGTGCCCTGGCCATTGTGGAGACGTGCAGCGGTTTGCCCGCCGAAGTCGACGCCGTCTTTGCCCGCCAGGATCGCGTCGCGTGAGCGGTCGCAAAGAGAACGACGCCGAGCCGATCAAGGTGCCCGGCAAGGCGGCGGCGACGGCGCCGTTGCCCAAGCGCTTCTACGCGAATGTGGCGGTTGAGTCCGCCGCGCCAGAAGCGGGCTTTGCTATCCTGCTCGATGGGCGAGCGGTACGCACCCCTACGAAGAAGCCGCTTGTCGTGCCGACGCTGGCGTTGGCAGAGGCGATTGCAGCGGAGTGGGCTGCGCAAGGCGAGCGCATCAATCCCCAAACGATGCCCTTGTCAAAGCTTGCAATCACCGCGATCGATGGTGTCAGAGGGGCGGTGGCCGAAGTCGCCGCCGATATCGTGAAATTTGCCGGTAACGACCTCCTCTGCTACCGCGCCGAAGGCCCCGAGGGACTGGTTGAACGACAGGCGGACGTCTGGGACGCGATGTTGCAATGGTGCGAGGTGGAGCTCGGCGCACGCTTCATACCCTCGCAAGGCGTGATGCCTGTGGTGCAGCCCCGCGAGGCTCTTGATCGCATTGCAGCCGAGGTGGCGCCCTTCGACGCGCTCGCTCTGACATGTCTTCACGTGATGACAACTCTCACGGGTTCAGCGCTGCTTGCGCTCGGCCATGCCAAAGGGCACTTGTCAGCCGAAGAGGTCTGGGCCGCAGCCCACATCGACGAGGATTGGCAGATCAGCCAGTGGGGCGAGGACACCGAGGCCGCGGGCCGTCGTCGTGCGCGCTGGACCGAAATGCAGGCCGCCAGCCGGTTTCTTGAGCTTCTCAGGCGAGACTGAAAGATCTACAAAAAAGGGTGCCGCGCTGTCCGCGCTTACCATGCTCCGCACTCAGCAAGTCTGGCCGCTTTCTCTGGCCTTGCAGCCCGTGCTATGAGCGCCCGTGATCGTCACGCACGTACTGACCCGAGGGACTCGCAATGAAAGATATCATCGAGGAATTGGAAAAGCGCAGGGCCAACGCGCGGCTCGGTGGAGGCCAGCGGCGCATCGACGTGCAGCATAAACGCGGCAAGCTCACCGCGCGCGAGCGCATCGAGCTATTGATGGACGAGAACTCGTTTGAAGAGTTCGACATGTATATCGAGCATCGGTGCACCGACTTCTCCATGGAGAATTCGAAAATCCCCGGCGATGGCGTGGTGACGGGCTGGGGCACGATCAATGGTCGCGTCGTTTATGTGTTCGCCAAGGACTTCACTGTGTTCGGCGGCAGCTTGAGCGAAACGCACGCCAAGAAAATGACTAAGATCCAAGACATGGCGCTGCAGAACCGCGCACCCATTATTGGGCTATTCGATGCGGGTGGTGCGCGCATTCAGGAAGGTGTGGCGGCGCTGGGTGGTTACGGCGAGGTCTTCTTACGCAACGTGCTGGCCTCCGGCGTCATTCCACAGATTTCCATCATCATGGG
>JAUWCP010000055.1 GCA_030609245.1 Hyphomicrobium sp. | reverse complement strand
ATCCACACCGACTTTGAGAAGGGCTTCATACGCGCCGAAACGATCGCCTACGACGACTACGTCGGGCTCGGCGGTGAGACCGGGGCCAAGGACGCTGGAAAAATGCGCCTTGAAGGCAAGGAATACGTCGTCAAAGACGGCGACGTCATGCACTTCCGCTTCGCCAACTGAGGGCGAAGGCCGACAGGTGCTGGAGCGGGGGGATAGACCGTTCTCTTGGATCAGTCGGCGTTTGACCGCGGCTCGACGGCACGGTCGGAGATGAGGTCAATCGTCTTGGCCGGGCTGACCATAGGTCTTGAAGCGTTGCAAGACGCGTTTCATCTCCGCATCGGGAAGAATGTGCGGCTCACCCAACTCCAGAACCTTGCAGTACTGCGTGGCTAAAACCTCAATCTCGCCGGCAAGCTCTAGTGCGTCATCGAGCGTCTTACCCAGCGCCAACTGTCCGTGGTTGGCCATCAGGCAAGCGTTGCGCTCGCGCAAGGCCTTGCCGACCTCGTCGGCCAACTCTTCAGTGCCAAACATTGCATACGGTACGAGAGGCACGTCTTTTCCACCCGCGATCGCCACCATGTAGTGGAAGGCCGGGATCTTTTCATGCGCGCACGCGAGCACGGTCGCATGCATCGAGTGTGTGTGAACGACCGCGTTCATGTCGGAGCGAGCATGATACGCTGCTAGATGAAATCGCCACTCGCTCGAGGGCTTGCGAGATTTCTTGGCCGGTACGCCGCCTTCGGCATCGACGAAAACGATGTCGCGTGGGCGGATGTCGTCGTAAGCCATACCCGTGGGCGTGATAAGCATGCCGTCCTTCCAACGGCACGACACGTTGCCCGAGCGGCCAGGCGAAAGCGCCGTCCAGCTCATGTCGATCGCGATATCGATCACGGCGCGGCGTGCTTTCGCCTCCGCCCGTTTCGCCGTCGCGTTTTTGCCCTTCGCGCCCAAACCAAGTCCTCGCTACTCGCCCTCCGCCCTACAACAAGTGTCGCTGGGCAGCGCCAAATCTGCCAGACTTTCGTTTTCGGATGATAAACGCTGGCTGCGATGACCTGAAAGTCGGTAAGTCACCGCATAGTAACAGAAATTCGACTGCTGCGATCAGCTTATTTCGACCGCCGCCGCTCTGGATAGAGCGACAACAGACCTTCGTGCGAGGCGGGACAGACGCCGCGCTCGGTGATGAATCCGGTGACAAGGCGCGCTGGTGTCACGTCAAAGGCGGGGTTGCCCGCGGGAGAGCCGGGCGCGGCGATCTCCACCGTCACCACAGAGCCATCCGGCAGACGGCCGGGCATTTTCAAGATTTCGTCGGACGAACGTTCCTCGATGGGAATGTCCGCTCCCGCGTTAACCGCCCAATCGATGGTGGAATGCGGCAGCGCCACGTAGAACGGCACGTCATTGTCTTTGGCCGCCAGCGCCTTGAGGTATGTGCCAATCTTGTTGGCAACATCGCCGTTGGCAGCCACACGATCTGTGCCGACAATGACCATGTCCACGTCGCCGTGCTGCATCAGATGGCCACCGGCATTATCGACAATAATGGTGTGCGGTACACCGTGGCCGCCGAGTTCATAAGCCGTGAGCGAAGCCCCCTGGTTGCGCGGGCGCGTCTCGTCGACCCAGACGTGGACGGGGATACCGGCATCGTGGGCTTGGTAGATGGGTGAGGTAGCCGTCCCCCAGTCGACGCATGCGAGCCAACCAGCATTGCAATGGGTGAGAACCTCGACCCGTTCGCCCGGCTTCTTCTTCGCCGCGATTTCCTCAATGATCTGGAGCCCATGCTCACCTATGCGGCGGCAGGTCTCCACGTCCTCGTCGCAGATTTCAGCTGCGCGCCTGTAAGCGGCGGCGACACGTTCGCCGCGCGGCAAATTTTGAACCGCACGACGCATCTCCTCCAACGCCCAGTGCAGATTGATGGCCGTCGGACGCTGCTTGGCAAGATGCGTAATTGCGCGATCGATCGCCTCGTCGGACGCATCCTCGCGAATGGCCATCGCCATGCCGTAGGCCGCCGTGGCGCCGATCAGGGGGGCACCGCGCACCTGCATAGTGAGAATCGCGCGTGCGGCATCGCCGGCGGATTTCAGCGGCACCATCGCCAATTCGTGCGGCAGCCGCGTCTGATCGATGATCTCCACCGACCAGCCATCTGGTGCAAGCCAGATCGTGCGATACGCCTTGCCGTTGATTTTCATGGTCTAGTCACCGCCGGGCATTCTAAGCGCCATGGGAATCTGGATCGTCGTCTCAAGATTGCAGGCGGGGCAGGAGAGCGCGTACCACTCGGCGTGGGGCCGCGTCGATTGGTCGATAATTGACAGTCCTGGTTCCTCACACACCGGGCAGGCCACCGGGTCATCCGGCGCAGCCCGCCACCTCGCGATGCGCGCCAGCGCAATCGCAACCTTGTCCGCGGATAGAGTACTCCTCGGCACGAGCTCCCACTCAATGTCCTTCGAACGCCATCAGTGCGTGCGTCGCAATGCCGTGCCGGCGCAGAACGTCCATACCACCCAGCTCTGGCAAGTCGACAAGGAATACTGCACCCACCACCAATCCGCCCGAGCGACTGATGAGCTTGGCGGCAGCCTCCGCCGTCCCGCCCGTTGCGATCAGGTCATCGACGATGAGAATGCGCTCGCCCGCCTTGATGGCATCCTCGTGGATCTCGATGATGTCGACACCGTATTCCAGCGTGTATTGCTGGCCGATAGTCTTCCACGGCAGCTTGCCCTTCTTGCGAATGGGGATGAAACCGCAACCAAGCCGGTCAGCCACTGCCCCCCCGACGATAAAACCGCGCGCCTCGATACCGGCGACCGCGTCGATTGGCACATCTGTGAAGGGTTGCGCCAGGCCTGCGATCGCTTCCTTGAAGCCTTCGGCGTCGCCCATAAGGGTGGTCACGTCCCGAAACTGGATTCCGGGCTTGGGATAGTCGGGAATTGTGCGTACCAGCCGCCGTAAATCGTTCACATGTGCCTCCAGGTCAAATTCGCGGCGCAAAATAGCAATATCGGTGTGCGTTGGGTAGCAGGCTTCGATCGCCCGCTCCCATTAACGATCGGACTTACTATCCAGCAGGCTCCGGGGGCCCTGAGGATGGCGGCCTAAAGGAGGTCGAAAACGAGATGAGTACGGATTTTTTGCTGACGGCGGATGATGGCGCCGATGATCTGCCGAGAACACTGCGACGCGAACGCGATGCGCGCTTACAGGAGGCCCGTGAGCGTGAGGCCCGCGAGCGCGCGGGGACCTTAACGCACGACTTTGGAGCCTCCGATGCCGGTTATGGCGCGCAGGGGCTGAGGCACGCGCCCGAGCCCGTGGCGGCTGCGGTGACGCGCTTTGATGTGCCCTTTTTCCGCCTGATGTTCTTTTTTATCAAGGCGGTGTTCGCAGCCATCCCGGCGCTGTTCATTCTCGGTGTCCTATTGTGGCTCGCTGGCGATATGTTGCAGATGCTCTTTCCCTGGCTCATCAAAACGCAGATCCTGATCCAGTTCCCAAACTGAGCGGGATCGTGCCAAGCACGCCCCACCTGCCATAAAGCCCGTCATCATTTCCGGGCAAGCGCACGCACGGCTTCGGCCATCGCTTTTGCGACTCCGGGCTCGCTCATACAGTGCCCGGCGTTCTCCAAGACCTGCAACCGGCAGTCGGTCCACACTTGTGTGAGCGCGTAGGCATTCTTGGGCGGGCATAGCAAATCGTAACGCCCTTGCACGATGACACCGGGGATACCCTTGAGCCGGGTCGCCTCGCGCAAAAGCTGACCGGGGGCGAGGAAGAATTCATTGCGGATGTAATGCGCTTCGATGAACGGCGTCGGTGGCAGCCGTTCCTGTGAGGCCACCGGGCTATCGAGCCGGATATTGCGTGGTGTCAGCGTCGACAGCGCCCGCTCATAGGCATTCCACATGCGCGCCGCGGGAGCGTGGACGGCTGGATCCGGATCTGCAAGCCGGCGCAGATACGCTTGCAACGGCTCGGAGCGCTCGTCCTCGGGAAGGAAGCTGACAAAATCGGAGAAGAGTTCAGGGCGAAACAATCTCGGCCCCTCCACAAATGCCCACTGCGTTTCCGCCTTTGTCCCCAGAAAGACGGCGCGCAGGACGATACCTGTGACGCGCTCAGGGAACCGCTGCGCATAAGCGAGCGCTAAGGTCGAGCCCCACGACCCGCCGACCAGCAACCACCTTTCGATGCCGAAGTGAACGCGGATGCACTCGATGTCCGCGATTAGGTGGTCCGTCGTGTTGGCCTCGACCGACAGATAGGGATGGCTGCGCCCAGCGCCTCGCTGGTCGAACAACAGCGCGTGGTCCCGCTTGGTATCGAACAAGGAGCGATGCGTATGCTGGGCGCCGCCACCGGGTCCGCCGTGCAGGAACAGTGCGGGGATGCCGCCTCGCGTGCCCACCTCCTCTACGTAGAGCCAATGACCGTGGCCCACGTCGAGCATGCGCGCATCGAATGGACGGATCGGCGCTTCGGATGAAACCTGTTCAGGCATACGTTGTGCGGCAATTCTTATGGGAAATTCCGAGAGGGGTGCAGGTGATCCTATCGCCTTTCGTCGGGATCTTTATAGGCAGCACATAGCGTCTCGTACACTTGGCGCAAAGAAATACTCAAACAGCACCGCAATCGGGTCTTAGGACGCAACAGCGCCTCGCTCAAGATCGCGCGACCCCAAGCCGTTAGTTAGTGCCATCAGGCTCTAGCCCAGCACCCGCCCCGCGACGGCGTCGAGCTTTTGCACGATTGCAATATCACGCGCCTCGGGCGGGGTGATGATCGCTACGTCGAGCGCACGGTCTGAGCCTATGGAACAGGCGGGGTGCTCGCGCGGGAAATTCTTCGCCAGCCGGTCGACAAGGCGTTGCGCCTTCTCGGTGTTGTCCTTCATCACGGCGATGATGGACGCTACATCGACGTGTGCATGCTCGTCGTGCCAACAGTCGTAGTCCGTCACCATCGCCACCGTCGCGTAGCAAATCTCCGCTTCGCGCGCGAGTTTGGCTTCGGGCATGTTAGTCATGCCGATCACGTCGCATCCCCAGCTGCGGTAGAGGAAGGATTCGGCGCGCGTCGAGAACTGCGGCCCCTCCATGACGAGGTAGGTGCCACCTGTCGTCGTTTCGATACTTTCGGCTTGAGCCGCCTGCGCCACCGCCTCAACCAGAAGGGGACTGACAGGATGGGCCATCGAGACGTGTGCGACACACCCTTCGCCGAAAAAGCTCTTCTCGCGCGCGAACGTGCGGTCGATGAACTGGTCGACGAGTACGAAGTGGCCAGGCGCGTACTGATCCTTCAGCGAGCCGCAGGCCGATATGGAGACGAGATCGGTAACGCCCGCACGTTTTAGAGCGTCTATGTTGGCGCGGAAATTAATGTGCGTGGGCGACAAGAGATGACCGCGTCCATGGCGTGGCAGAAAGCGGAGCGGCAGCCCATCGAGCTCGGCAAAAAGAATTTCATCGGAGGGTTCACCCCAAGGGCTCGACACCTTTTCCCAATGCGGGTTTGCGATCCCTGGCAGA
The DNA here is from genome assembly GCA_030609245.1 of Hyphomicrobium sp. Taxonomy (GTDB): domain Bacteria; phylum Pseudomonadota; class Alphaproteobacteria; order Rhizobiales; family Hyphomicrobiaceae; genus Hyphomicrobium_A. The sequence continues at coordinate 5,918 of JAUWCP010000055.1, read as the reverse complement.
TTGTAAAACCCGCTGCCGCCAACGATCCCCAGAACAGACTTGGTCACTATGCCCTCCCTCGACGCCTTATCCTCGACGCCTTATCCTCGACGCCTCTTGTAAGAGGCGTGAGCCGCGACCGATATCGCACGAGTCGTGGGAAGCGAAAAGCAAGAAGCTCATAGCGCGCGTTGCTAGTGCTTGACCCGGGCCCAGATGCGCTTCTTGACCGCGTAAAGGAGCAGCGTCGTGATCAAGAGATAAAGCAGCACCTGCCAACCGAGTCTCTTGCGGGTATCGAGCCTTGGGTCGGCCGTCCAGGCGAGAAAGGCCGTCACGTCCTTCGCGTTCTGGTCGAGCGAGCCCGTGGCGCCGGAATCCGGCTGATACTCGATAAAGAAGTCCTTCGAAAGCGGCGGCGACATCGCCAACTGATGCCCCGGAAAGGCAGCGTTGTAGTACATGCCTTCAGCCATTTCGACGCTGGCCGGGGCTTCTTCATAGCCGGTCAGCAGCGCGTAGAGATAGTCGGCACCACCTTCCTGGTACGCGGTAGCGATGTCCGCAAGCATCCAGAACCAGTGGGTGTACCAGGGCGCATGGCTCTCCGCCTTGCGCGCCTTGACGATTAGCGACAGATCAGGCGGCAGAGCCCCGCCCTGCACCGAGCGCGCCTCCTTATCGTTCTTGTAGGGCCCAACGATGGGGTCGGCCAAACCAGGCAGGCGCTCGATCATCTTGCCTTCGTCGTTCGGGCCATCCGTAATCTCATACGGCCAGGACGCAGCGAGAGCCTTCACCGCTTCGAGCGGGAACTGAGGCCCGCCGGGTTCGGCGAGACTGCCGAAGCGGACGTACTTGAGGCCATGGCAGGCCGTGCAGACCTGTTGGAAAACCTGGAAGCCGCGCTGGAGCTGCGCCCTGTCATACTGACCGCCAACGCCTGCGAACGCCCAGTCGAGACGCTCAACGTGTTGGGGAGCGTGCTCGTCTGCAGCGAGCACTGGTCCTGTTGCGGCAAACGCGACTGCCGCCGTCATGACCGCCGCAAATCCGCCCCTCGACACGAGTCTTTTCATGGGTTGTGCCCTCTCAGCCCTTTTTCCCAGCGGCTGCGGCACCGGCTGTTTCCGCGGGACCCAGAACATCCTCGGTAATTGAGCCCGGCACGCTTTTCGGTCTCTCAATCAGACCGATCAACGGCAACACGATCAGGAAATGCGCGAAATAGTAGACCGTGAAGACGCGCGCCCAGAAGACGTAAGCGCCTTCTGCCGGCTTGGAGCCGAGATAACCAAGAGCCAGGCACGAGAACACGAACAGCCAGAAGAACCACTTATAGAGCGGCCGGTACTTCGTCGAGCGCACCAGGCTCGTGTCGAGCCACGGCACGAAAAGCAAGACGCCCATGGATGAGAATATGGCGATGACGCCAAACAGCTTCGAGGGAATTGCGCGCAAGATCGCGTAGTAGGGCAGGAAGTACCACTCTGGCACAATGTGCGGTGGGGTTACCAAAGGATCTGCGGGGATGTAGTTGTCGGCGTGGCCAAGATAATCCGGCAGGAAGAAAACGAACCAGAGGAATAAGATCATGAAGCCAAAGATCCCCACCGCGTCCTTCGATGTCGCGTATGGGTAGAAGGTGACCGCATCAGACTTCGTCTTTATGTCGACGCCGGTCGGATTGTTCTGGCCCACAACGTGCAGCGCCCAAATGTGGAGGCCCACGAGGCCGACAATCACGAAGGGGAGCAGATAGTGCAAACTAAAGAAGCGGTTCAGCGTGACGCCGCTCACCGAATAGCCGCCCCATAACCATTGCACGACGGCCGTACCGAGCCCGGGGATCACGTCATCGAGGGAGGAAAACAGATTGGTGATGACGGTGACAGCCCAGAAACTCATCTGCCCCCAGGGGAGCGAGTAGCCCAAAAATGCCGCCGCCATCATCGCGACGAAGATGAGAACGCCGATGATCCAAAGGATCTCACGCGGCGCCTTGTACGAGCCGTAATAGAGACCGCGGAAGATGTGGATGTAGACAGCGAGGAAGAACATCGACGCGCCTACCGCATGTAGGGGGCGCAACAGCCAGCCGAAGTTCACGTCGCGATCGATACGGACGATGGAATCGAAGGCATCAGCGGCGCTTGGCTGGTAGTGCATGGCGAGCACGATGCCCGTCAAGATCTGCAACATCAGGAAGAAGCTGAGGATGCCGCCGAACGTCCAAAGGTAGTTCAGATTGCGCGGCGTCGGAAAGTCGACGAGCTGGTCGTGCACGAGGCGGCCAATCGGCAGCCGCACGTCCATCCACTTTCCAAATCGCGACTTGGGCTCGTAAGTCGATTCGTGAGCAGCCATTGGGCCTCGCGTTCCTCAGCCGATCTTGATCTTTGTCTTTGTGATGAACTCGTAAATGGGCACTTCCAGATTGCGCGGTGCAGGGCCCTTGCGAATGCGTCCGGCCGTGTCGTAATGCGAGCCGTGGCAGGGGCAGAACCAGCCGTCGAAGTCACCCCGCTTGTCACTCAACGTCTGGCCCGTCGGGATGCAGCCGAGGTGGGTACAGATCCCGACCATGATGAGCCAGTTCTCGTGCCCGGGCTTTGTGCGGTTTTCGTCTGTCGCCAGCGCCGAGGCAGGTAGGCCCTCGTTGCGCGCGATATCGTCCGGCAGGTCTTTGACGTCGACCGCAAGCGCCTTCTCGATTTCCTCTTTTGTGCGGTGGCGAATGAAAACCGGCTTGTTGCGCCACATGACCGTGATCGCCTGGCCCACAACGACTGGAGCGATGTCGACCTCGATTGAGGCCAATGACTGAGCGCCGGCGTCAATATTCATCTGGTCGATAAACGGCCAGAGCGATATCGCGCCGCCGACGGCGACGAACGTGCCGGCCGCGAGAGTAAGGAAATCCCTGCGATCGGGTTCTTCGGCATCAATTGCCACGAGTGCCTCCGGTCATGATCGCTTGGCAGAAGAAGCGCCACATTTAACTTCGTCGACAGGCTGCCCGAGGCCTGCCGGCACTCGCAGCCCATATCCCAGTGCCCAAGCCTTTAGATGCGAAGCTCGAATGGCCTATGGGAAGAGGCAAATCAGCATGGGCTTTTTGGCACTCTTCACGGCGTCCCTCAACCCTTGGCGATCATATGTGCGGGGGCAATTTGGCGCATGGCATTTTGCAGGCGACACAGTTGCTCCGCGCGCATGGAATAAGTTGACCGCGACGTTTGGTCTTACGTCGCGGCCCTCGCTGAAGATTTCAAATCGATCAGATCATTGCTCGGTAGTTTGGATCGCGCGGACACCGCCGTCCAGCCCCACGCCGATGTTACTCGGCCGCATCCTGCGCCAGGAAGCCGCCTGACTGCCGTGCCCACAGATCAGCATATATTCCGCCACGGCGAAGCAATTCGGCATGACGCCCCTCCTGGACAATGCGGCCTTGTTCCATGATGATCAGACGGTCCATGGCGGCAATGGTCGAAAGACGGTGGGCGATCGCGATCACGGTCTTGCCGCTCATCAGATTGACCAGCTGCTCCTGGATCGCTGCCTCCACCTCCGAGTCGAGCGCGCTCGTTGCCTCATCGAGGATGAGGATGGGCGCGTCCTTCAGCAACACGCGGGCAATGGCAACTCTCTGGCGCTGGCCTCCCGACAGCTTCACGCCGCGCTCACCGACGTGCGCCTCGTAACCGGTGCGGCCCTTGAAGTCCTCTAAATCGCCGATGAAGTCGTGCGCCGCCGCCTTCTTCGCGGCGGCAATCGCGTCTTCACCGCTCGCCCGCGGCTGACCATAAAGAATGTTATCCAGGACCGAGCGATGGAGCAGCGAGGTGTCCTGCGTCACCATACCGATCTGGGCACGCAAACTGTCTTGCGTCACTTCAGCGATATTCTGGCCGTCGATCAGAATGCGCCCGCCGTCGAGATCATAGAAGCGCAACAGCAAGCTCACGAGCGTCGACTTGCCGGCACCTGAGCGGCCGACCAGCCCAACCTTCTCGCCCGGCGCGATGCGCAATGTGAGACCCGGGATAACGCTGCCACGCCCCGTCTCCAGGTCCTTGCCGTAATTGAAGCGGATGTTCTCGAAGCGAATCTCACCCTTTGTCACGTGCAGCGGCTTGGCATTTGGCGCATCCACCACCTCTCGCTCGCGCGCGATCGTCTCCAGACCATCCTGTACGACGCCGATATTCTCAAACAGGCTCGCGACCTCCCACATGATCCAATGCGACATGCCCTGCAGGCGTAAGACCAGACCGACGGAGAACGCGATGGCTCCAATTGTGATTGCGGTGATCGACCAGAGCCAAATAGACATCGCCGCGACGGAGAACAGCAGCAGCCCGTTGAGCATATTCAAAACGATCGTCAACAGCGTCACGAGGCGCATCTGCCGGTGCACGGTATTCAAGAACAGACCCATGCTGTCTTGGGCATAGGCATCCTCACGGTCGGCGTGCGCGAACATCTTGACCGTGCCGATATTCGTATACGTGTCGACCACGCGTCCGGTCATGACCGAGCGCGCATCGGCCTGCTCGTGCGAGATGCGCCGGAGGCGAGGCACGAAGTAGTACATGGCCCCCACATAGCCGGCGAACCACCCAAGCATGGGCGCGGATAGCCGCAGATCGCTCGATGCAAAAAGAATGACGGCGCCCATGAAATAGATCGCCACGTATAGCAGCACCTCGGCGATGATCATCACCACCTCGCGCACCGCGACCGAGGTTTGCATCACCTTGGCCGCGACACGGCCGGCGTAGTCGTCCTGGAAGAACTGCATGGACTGGCGCAGCACGTAACGGTGCGCCTGCCAGCGCGTGCGCATGGTAAAGTTGCCCATGAGCCCCTGGTGGATCACGGCCTCATAGAAGAACTTCAAAAAGGGGAGGGCGACGAGCACGACGAAGCTCATGAAGAGCAGGAACAGGCCGTGGTCCGACCAAAACGTCGCGCGGTCGGCCTGCGTCATCCAATCGACCAGATTGCCAACGAAGCCGAAGAGCGACACCTCGATCAGCGCCACAACCGTCGCAAGCGTCGAGGAGGCAACGATCAACGGCCAAAACGGGCGCGTGTAATGCAGGATGAAGCCCCACAGCGTCGCTGGCGGCATTCCCGGCGGCTCAGCGGGAAAAGAGGCGCTGCGTGTCTCGAGCCAGCGGAAAATGCGGGCGATCATTGGAGGCTCCAGAATCGTGCGGAGACCTTGGGGAGGCCCCGGGCCCGCAGGCTCCAGCGGCGGCTTAACCGAGCATAACGGCGTCCCGCCCACAAACTGTGAGCCGACGGTGAGACAGCTTCTCCCCTTGGCATTGTCGCTCCCGATATATAGGACGAATTCTGCCAACAAAAGAGGCGGCGAGGTAAGGATGAACCAACTGCACGACAAGACATGCGGGGGGCCTCACCTTTCGCAACGGAAGGAAACCGCGCGCACGTGGTTTGAGGAGCTTCGCGATCAGATTTGCGCGGGCTTCGAAAAGCTTGAGGACGACCTGCCCGCAAACGCGCCGCTCTCCGACAGGACCCCGGGCCGCTTCGAGCGCACACCCTGGGAGCGTACGGACCACACCGGCGCACCGGGCGGCGGCGGCCTTATGAGCCAAATGACAGGCCGGGTCTTTGAGAAGGTGGGCGTGCACACCTCAGCCGTTCACGGCGAATTCGCGACGGAGTTTCGTAAAGAGATTCCCGGCGCCGAAGAAAACCCGAGCTTTTGGGCGTCGGGCATCTCGCTCATCGCGCACCCGCAAAACCCCAACGTGCCGGCCGTGCACATGAATACGCGCATGGTCGTCACCTCGAAGTGGTGGTTCGGCGGCGGCGCCGACTTGACACCCGTGCTCAACCGGCGGCGCACGCAAAAGGACACCGATACATTGGCCTTCCACGCGGCAATGCATGGAGCGTGC
>JAUWCP010000122.1 GCA_030609245.1 Hyphomicrobium sp. | reverse complement strand
ATCGCATGACGAGGGTTGTGAGGTTTAGCGTTATGCGTAGCCTTGGTGGATTCGTGCTCTTAGCAGGTATCGGCGTTGGCCTATTTGTGTATCTGCCAACTCCGGTCGACCGCCACACATCGCTTGAAAATGCGCAACGGCTTTGGACCAAAAGCGACCGCTTGAGCATTGCCGCGCTTGCGCCCGCAGTCTCCCGCTCCTTCTCGCCAAATCTTTCGTTAACCAAACGTACGCCCCCCGAGCCGCGCCGGGCCAACTGTTCAGGATCGAGCCCAGCTCGCGGCGCCCACGCCGCGGTTACCGCGCCGGCACCGATGCTCGCTGTCCACAGGACCGTCATGGGCTGGCAGCCCGTCGTCTCCACTACCGCCGTTGCGATAAAGTCTGGATCGGGAGCTGCTTCACTTAAGCCGAAGGACTCGACGAGCCGTTACAAGCTCGTTGTCGAGATCCAGCGCAAGCTCAAGAAACGCGGCTGCTACTGGGGCAGAATTGATGGCTCTTGGGGCGCAGGGTCCAAATACGCGATGCAGGAATTCATTGATCGCATCAATGCGGCATTGCCCATCGAGCAGCCAGACTACGTTCTGCTGACATTGCTGCAAGCAAACGGCGACAAGACGTGCGGTGCCTGTCCCTCAGGTCATACTGCAACTGTTGGCGGCAGTTGCGTACCACAGACGATCGCCGCCGAAGTGCTCCCTTGGCAGCAGGCAGGCGCACCGCGGCCCGCCGGCCAACCCTTGCTGCGACCGGTGGGAACAACCATTGTTACGACGGCTCCGCTGGCAGGACGCATGGCAATCGGTGGCCCCAAACAGTCGCCGCCGCCTTCGGTCGAGGACGACTTTGGGCGCCGCAGCGTCGCCGCCGCAACCATCGACGACTCAGATCGCGCCAATGTCTCACGGCCGGTCATCACGCAAGCCCCCACAGCATATCCTGCACGTGCCGTAGCCCCACGCAAGGCCAAGCGCCGCTCAAGACGGCGTAGACGCGGGGTGCAATCAGCGCGCCGCCGCAATCTCATGTTGAGCCTCGGCGGCTCCTACTGACACACTTCCCCTGTTAGCAAGCGGAAAAAAGGCGAGCGGTCGTCCGCACACGCTATTTCGTGGCCGTTTCAGCGGCGAGCCATGCAAGATAGTCAGCCGCGCCACCCTCGACGGGGATCACAAGAAGGGCCGGGTTGGAATAGGCGTGCCCACCCTTCACATGCGCCACCACGTCGTCCACGCATCCTTTACGTGTTTTGATGATCATGACCGCTTCGCATTCGCGCTGACGCTTGCCTTCCCAGCGATAGATGCTTGTCATTGTCGGGATAATGTTTACGCAGGCGGCAAGGCGCAGATCTACCAGCTGCCCACCGGTTTTCTCGGCAGCGTCCGCTGAGGGAAAGGTGGAATAGATGAGAACGGGCTTGTCGTTTTCCTGCACTTGAGCGAGCCTCCACGATTCATGCCGCCTGTTGAGCCTCCAGCCACCATGCCAAAACCAAAACAGAAATTCGAGAAAATTGCATTTGTGGCAAGCGATATGCCCCAAGCAATCGAGGCTCGTGACCGTCTCGTTGCCCGTTACGGCGCGGTCGAAATTGGCGATGCCGACGCCATCGTCGCACTCGGTGGCGATGGCCACATGCTTCAGACCCTGCACCGGTTTATGAATGACAGCATCCCCATCTACGGGATGAACCGCGGCTCTGTCGGCTTCCTCATGAACGAGTATCGTGAAGATCACCTATTGCAGCGGCTCGCCGACGCAGAGATCAGCTGCATTCATCCGCTTGCCATGCTGGCGTACGATCGCGCCGGCAAGGCCCACAAAGGCCTCGCTATCAACGAGGTCTCGCTGTTCCGCGAGAGGCATCAAGCGGCCAAGTTCAGAATCTCTGTCGATAGCACCATGCGCATGGAGGAGCTCGTTTGTGACGGCATACTCGTTGCGACCCCAGCGGGATCGACTGCTTATAATCTCTCAGCACATGGCCCCATCCTGCCCATCAATGCACCGCTGTTGGCGCTGACCCCAATCAGCCCATTTCGGCCGCGCCGCTGGCGCGGTGCGCTTTTGCCCAACAAGGCGCGCATCTCCATCGAAGTTTTGGAAGCCGACAAACGCCCTGTCAGCGCCGTCGCCGACCATTTCGAGACGCGCGGTGTCACCCGCGTGGAGGTGGAGAAGGCCCGTAATATCGTGCTTTACTTGATGTTTGATGCCGACCACAGCCTCGACGAGCGGGTGCTGGCTGAGCAATTCCGCTACTGAACCGGCGACGCGCTCGAAAGCGCGCGGTTCTCCCTCTCCCACGCGATGGCCGCCGGCGTGCTCGTTCTGAACTGCATGCGTACGATTTCGGTAAGAGTCGGTTTTAAGTCCGGCACACCACTTCGATAATTGCTTGTCCCGTGGGCGACGCTGATACGTGCCACGTTGCGCTCATAGTCCCGCAATGGCTGTGTAAGACGCGCATAGACGTCCGCGAGCGTAAGCGGCGCGGAAAGCAGATAGAATGCTTGAGGCAGGGAGCGCGCCAGATGTGGCGCGTGCTTTACCGCGACAGCGCGAGGATGTTCGCTTGCTAGCTTGATGAGTTTGACGGCACCTTCTGGACCGAAGAGATGGGCAATGTAAAGATCCCCGGCGCTCACTTTCCGTCCGATTGCAGGCCGCATGAGGCGTGCATTGCGCTCAGCAAAGGCGCGCGCGACGCGGCCGGCCACTGCGCCATCAAAGCGGGCTTTGAGAATTCGGCGCCGTTCCGCAGCCACCGGCACATAAAGGCGCCCGCTGCTTGTGCTAAAGATGCGGCGCGAAAGTGAATTCAACCCATTGGCGCCCGTTGCGTCTTTGAGCGCCCGAAGCCACACGTTTTCACTAAAGCGATATGGACCCTGCAAGCGCTGCGTTGAGCGAACGGTCGTTGTTGTGAAGTTGGCAGACGTTGCCGCCGTCCTGGCACCTGTCGCCTCGGCACCGGCGGTGGAGGCGGCAAGCGAGAGGACCAGAATCAGTTGTGCAGGCACTTCGAAAATGGAACTCATGGGCTTCACTCCGCAACGAAGTCGGCACGGGCGAACGCGAATTGAGCCCCTCGAATAGGGGATGGTTCATAACTTGATCCTCCGGGGTAAATGCTTGGTTAATCTGCGTCCCGCCCCGGGACACGCAGGTAGACCGCACAAAACGCGGCAATCTTCAGCCCCGCCATTGAGTGACGATATCGGAGAGCGCCGGCCGCTCGCGTTCGCTGGATCTTTCGACGGGCGTGCCGATATAGATGAAACCCGCGACCCGCTCGTTATCGGCAAGACCTAGTGCCGCGCGCACTTGCGGGTCATAGGCGATCCACTCGGTGATCCAGGACGTACCGTAGCCCATCGCGTTCGCGGCCAGACAGAGACTGAAGCAAGCCGCACCCGCGGACAGGACTTGCTCCCACTCCGGCGCGCCCCGACGCTCGATAACGCGTGAGATAGCTGCAACGACGATTGGCGCCCGCATCAAGCGTTCTCGCTCCATCGCAAGACGCACCTCCGACGGCGCCTCCGTCTCCGCGGCGATACAAGCTTGCGCAATGATCTCTCCGAAGCGCGCCCGTGCATCCCCCTCGAACACGATGAACCGCCATGGAACAAGCTTCTTGTGGTCGGGGACACGCGCAGCGATCGTCAAAATGGTCTCAAGCTCAACGGGGGTCGGCCCGGGAGGGCCGAGCTTGTCGGGCTTCACCGAGCGGCGCGTGGAGAGCAGATCAATTATGGGATTGTCCATGATTTTACTCGTAGCGGGAGGCTCGCCGCCTGCGCTAGCCCAAATTCGCTGCAGGCTCAATGCCAAGGGGGGCCGTAATTTGCCGCCATAATTGTCATCCAGATGGTTGTGCTAGAATGCCCCGACCCCATACGACCCTGTCTTAGGATCACGGACACCGCATGCTCAAACACTTGATCCCGCTCGGCTTGAGAGTTGTGCTTATCGCCGTGTTCAGCGGCGCGGGCGCAGCCGTTGTGCATGCCGCCGATGAGGCACCGACTGCTGTGATCCTGCTTGACGGGTCTGGTTCCATGTGGGGCCAAATGGCCGGTGAGAAACGGGCGAAGTTCGATATTGCGCGTGACGTGTTGAACAAGGCGCTGCCACGCATCAAGCCGGAGGTGCGGTTGGGGCTGGCCTCTTTCGGGCACCGCCGCAAATCCAACTGTCGCGACGCGCAGCTCATCGTACCGCCCGCGCCCGACAATCTGGAGCAGATCATCGAGCCGCTCAACAGAATGAACGCCACGGGCAAGGGACCGCTGGTCTTAGGCTTGCTCGAGGTAGCCGAAGCCTTGGGCAAATCGGACTCGGCTAACATCATTCTAATCCATGACGGCGTCGACAATTGCGGGCAAGACGTCTGCTTGGTCGCCAGGGCGATCGCCAAGTCAAACCCAAATCTTGCCGTACATGTGGTCGGCCTCGGCCTGGAAAAGTCGAAGGTCAACGCGATGCACTGCCTGCCCAAGCTCACGGGCGGCAAGCACTACAACGTGCCCAATGCTAAGGGGCTAGCCTCCGCACTCGATCAGATCTTCAGGCTCGCCCACCTAGAACGGGGGACCGAAGCCACCACAGCTGACAAGACTGCGCCGGGCTTCCCGTCACAGGCCCCAACGGCCAAAGGTGCCCCCGGCCTCTATTTGACGGCCACGCTGAAGCCGAAGGGCAAGCCTCTCCAGAGCCCATTGCAATGGCGTGTGACGAAAGCCGGCGATGACGGTGATCTCATTCGAGAGGCGACCGCACCGGAGTTTACCGAAAAACTGCCGCCGGGAGCTTACGACGTGGAAGCAAAGCTCGGCCTCGCCACCGTTCGCCAGCGCGTCGAGGTGAAAAGCGACGCGCCGACGCTAGTTCGCGTCAACTTGAACGCCGGCGTCCTCAAGATGCTGGCGCGCCCGGCGAGAAATGCGCAGCCGTTGGCCGGTCCGGTTTTCACGGTTACCGCCGCTGCAGACGATGCCGCCACGAGCACGACGGGCGCGCCAATCTGGATCGGCCGTCAGTCGCAGCCCGAGATCGTGCTCCCTGCGGGCAACTATGTTGTTCGCGCGCAGGACGGCCCCTCCTACCAGGAGAAAACCGTGGTGGTTTCACCCGGTGCCGCCACCACCTTCGATGCCGCGCTTGCAACCGGCCGTCTGAAGCTGTCTGCCACGCGTGAGCGGGGCGATGGTGAGCCGATGACCGAAGGTGTCACCTTTCTCGTCTACGAGGACGACCCGGAATCACCGGCTGGTCGCAAGGAGGTCGCACGCTCTGGGGCAGCTTCACCAACGTTTACGCTACCCGCGGGCACCTATTATGTTACGGCGCGTACGGCCACCGCCGAAGCGCGCGAACAAATTGCCATCGGCGCCGGCGACATCGTGAATCGTATCCTGCCCTTGGGCCTTTCGCGCGTGAAGCTTTCCGCAACACTCGATGGCGCGCCGCCTCCGGCAAAAATGCCGCTCGTCTTCAAGGTCGTGCGCCTCGACGGCAAAGCGCAAGAGGTCGCGCGCACTGTCGCAACCAACCCCGAGTTCGAACTCTCGCCAGGTCGATACCGTCTTGAGGCGCATTTGGGGGCAATGAACGTGAAGGCCGCCCAGGAACTCATGCTTGCCGCCGGGCAAACGCACGACGTCAAGCTGAAGCTAGAGGCTGGGCGCGTCACGTTGAAACTTTCCGGCGGCCAATCTGGTTTTGGGACCGGAGATGTCTTCTGGGAAATCAAAGACGACAACCGACATACCGTACTGCGCACCAGCCGGCCTCGACCCACCGCTCTTCTGGCCCCTGGCCGCTACGTCATCGAATCGGAAACGCGCGATAAGAAGTTCCGAACGGCCTTTGAACTGAAGGCTGGTGACGACCGTACACTAACGGTTGGCCCGCAATAGCAGGACAACGGCTCATTCCGCCTGCGCCAGCCACATTTCGACCATTCTCCTGAGCCGTTCTCGGCAGATGCGCATCACTGGTAAAGTGGGACTTCCGGTGAGGCAGTGATGGCGAGAATCCTAAAGACTATGAGATTACCGATCCCATTACGCACCATCATGGCGGCGGCATTCGTGCTCTGCCTGCTCGTGTCTGCGAACGCACAGGAGCCGGGCAACTGGAGCAATGACTTGGAATTGCGCGGAGCCTTTCCCGCGCTGCCGGGCGACGATGCCAAGACGCCGCCGGACAATTCCGTGCCCACCAATACGACGGTCATTCCACGTACGCCGACCGACCCCTCGGCGCAATCAGGAACGGCGAGCCGAGTAAAGCTTATCGCCCTACTGACAGCGGACGGTCAGCACATCGATAATGGAATTGTCTGGCGCGTCTACGATGGCGCAAACGCACCCAACGAAAAGAGCAACCTGCTGAAGACCGAGCACACTGCAAGCCCGGTCCTCAAGCTTGACCCCGGCGACTATATCGTGAATGCCGCATTTGGCCGTGCCCACTTAACGCGAAGGATCACAGTAAGGCGCGGCACAACCATAACAGAGCAGTTCGTTCTGAATGCTGGCGGCTTGCGCGTGAAGGCACTCGTTGAGAACGCAGCGCCTGTGCCCAATTCCGTGACATACGACATCTATTCGGACGAGCGCGACCAGTTTGGCAAGCGTGCCCGGATCATGAGCCGGGCGAAGACGGATCTCATCATTCGCCTCAACGCCGGCATCTATCACATCGTCTCAACCTATGGGGACGCCAACGCGACGGTGGACGCTGACGTCACGGTCGAGGCCGGAAAACTCACAGAGGCCACAATGACGCACGCGGCTGCCCGCGTCACCTTCAAGCTTGTGACGCGCGCAGGCGGCGAAGCGTTGCCGGACACCCAGTGGACTGTGCAGATGACCGAGGGCAAAATCATCAAGCGGAGTGTCGGTGCCTTGCCCACCCACATCC
>JAUWCP010000046.1 GCA_030609245.1 Hyphomicrobium sp. | reverse complement strand
GTGCCTTTCGCCGTTCACATTCGCAAGCCACGCCTACGACGCGTTTTACCTTCTGATGCCCCTCTATCTATGCCGGCAGTGGGACGGCACGATCACCGCGCGTGAGGACCAGGAGATCGCGTGGGTTCGGGCGGCGCGGCTAACGCGCTATCCCATGCCGCCGGCAGATGAGCCGCTGATCGCCCCGCTACGCGATTTGTTGGGCTAGAGCCTGATCGTTTCACTTGGAAGTGCTAATCGCGTCCAAGTGAAACGTGAATCAGTCTCTACACTTTTGATTGAGAGCAAGATTCACGTTCTTGTCGGGAACCTTCTGGGCTTGGTAAGCGATTCCATCAAGAACGATCTTGCTCTAGTAGACGCTACTCGCGAATCTTGCGCTCTGAAACGCCCAGCGCATCAGCGAGGCGCGTCTTTGCCGAGCCTGGCCGCAATGGCTTGGGCTGGCTTTCGTCGGGCGCCCAGGCGGTCAACGTGAGGATCTCGAAGGTCGCGGCCACGCGTCCATCTGATTGCGAGAAGCGCTCCGCATAAATTTCGGCAACGCGCATGAGCAGCCCCCGCGTCACAGGGGTGCGCCGGCGCTGGCTGAGTACGTTGCTTGCACCCATGGCCTTGAGCTCGTGCATGAGTGACAGTGGCGAAGCATAACTCACCGTGACCGTTTCAGAATCAACGACGGGAAGCGCAAAGCCGGCGCGCTGCAAGAGTACGCCCATATCGCGCACGTCCGCGAACGGGGCCACGCGCGGAGAAACACCACCTGTGATCTCCGCCTCGGCGGCGAGCCAGGCCACGCGTAGCTCTTTTAGCGTCTCCCCGCCGAGCAAGGCCGCAAGCAGCAGTCCGTCCGGCTTCAAGGCGCGACGGATCTGCACAAGGGCGCCTGGCAGATCATTTACCAGATGCAGCGCAAGGCCCGACACCACGAGGTCAAGGGCGCCGGAAGCAAACGGCAGCGCCTCCTCATCCGCAACGACGCGCGGGCCTTCGCAGCGTGCAAGCAGCGATTCTGATCGTTCGACGTTGATGATGCGCTCGATGCCGGCGATGCCGCGAATACGCCGCGCGAGGAGACCGTGATAAGCGCCAAGATTGGCGGCAAGCGGGAACGTGCGCTGGATGAACGCGAGCCGCTCGGCAATATCGTCGGCGACACGGCTAAGAAGAAAGTCGTGCTCTGCTGCTGTTGACGCGATGCGATTGCGTCGACGCACAATCAGACTGCGTTCAAAAATCGGGGTCAGCTGGTCGGACGGCAAGGGTCACTATCCAATGGGTCGGGCCTCGCGGCGGCTCGGCCTACAAGTTAACATAGAGCCTGATCATTTCACTTGGAACGGCTCAAGTGGTTCCAAGTGAAACGTGAATCAGTCTCTACACTTTTGATTTAGAGCAAGATTCACGTTCTTGTCGGGGCCTTCTGGGGTTGGTGAGCGTTTCCATCAAGAACGATCTTGCTCTAGGGCGGTATTGCAATCGCTACCAGTGTGCACGCTTCAGGTGGGACATGCTTCGTGAAAGCGCAAATCCGGTGAGGAGCGCAGAATCCCTGCGCCGCGCAGCCGCAGCGCTCGCGGACCTCATCATGCCGCCACTCTGTCTGGCATGCCACACGCCGCTTGCCTCGCACGATGCGCTCTGTCCGCACTGCTGGGGTAGAATCGACTTCATTCGTCCGCCTTTGTGCGACCGGCTTGGCCTGCCGATGCCGTTTGATACGGGTGGCACGATGATCTCCGCCGCGGCAGCAGCCGATCCGCCTGACTACGATCGCGCACGCGCGGTTGCCCGGTTCGAAGGTGTCATGCGCGAGCTCGTGCACGATCTCAAGTTTCGCGACCGTCATGACGCGAGGCGCCTGCTGGGACGCTGGCTGGTCGAAGCCGGGGCCGATCTCATGTCCGACGCAGACGTCGTTGTGCCCGTACCGCTGCCCCGCGGCCGCCTTTTTCGCCGTCGCTTCAATCAGTCCGCGATCTTGGGGCAGGAGGTCGCGCGGCTTGCGTGCATTGAGTTTGCGCCCCTGGCGCTTGTTCGCACCCGCAAAACAAGACCACAGGTGGGTCTCACACGCACCCAGCGCGGCCAGAACGTTGCAGGAGCATTTGCGGTGCCGCCCGAGAGACTAGCGCACATCGCAGGTGCGAAGGTGGTGCTCGTCGACGACGTGATCACCACCGGGGCCACTATTGGCGCCTGCGCGCGCGCCTTAAAACGTGCCGGCGCCTCACGTGTGGATGCCTTGGCGCTAGCGGTGGTCACTGATAGCACCCATGTCACACCTTAAGGTTTTCAGTCACGTTGTGGCGTTGATCATCTTTGCGTCGATTCATCTACCGATTAGACTGGAAACGGGTGACTCGGCAGCCCGTTAACGAATTGAATGCAAACCTATGGCGAAAATCACCGTCTACACCACAAGGCTTTGCCCTTACTGCCACATGGCCAAGGAGCTGTTGCGTAAGAAAGGTAGAGTATTTGATGAGGTCGACGTCAGCGGCTGCAAGGAGTTGCGTGCCGCGATGTGCGAAAAGGCCGGCGGTCGTCTTACCGTGCCGCAAATTTGGATCGACGAGCTGCATATCGGCGGGTGCGGCGATCTCTATACGCTCGACCGTGAAGGCAAGCTTGATTCACTTCTCACCGTCTAACTGGCAAATCCAATTCGCGAAGAGGTAGCTGCCCATGACAAGTCCGCACGCACCGCGCTCATTTCGTGTTGGTCTGGTGCAGATGTGCTCGGGCCGCGACGTTGCGCGAAATGTCGCCGCCGCCTCGGACCTCATCCGCAGAGCGGCCCAGCGCGGCGCAGACTACATTCAAACGCCAGAAATGACGACGTTCATGGAAATCGATCGCGCACAGCTTCTGGCCGCTGCGCGTCCCGAAAAAGAGCATCCGGCACTTGAGCACTTTTGCGATCTTGCGCGCGGGCTGAACGTGTGGCTGCACATCGGGTCGATGCCCATCCTGCTCGACAACGGGAAGATCGCGAATAGATCGCTGCTGATCTCATCGGAGGGGCAAATCACGGCTCGCTACGATAAGATCCATATGTTTGACATCGATCTCGGTGGCGGTGAAAGTTACCTTGAAAGCGCCAACTACGAGCCCGGTCGGCAGGCCGTCATCGCGGATCTGCCATGGGGGCAAATTGGGCTCACCATCTGCTACGATCTCCGCTTCCCGCATCTTTATCGCGCGCTTGCCAAGGCAGGCGCCAAGTTCCTAGCCATCCCGTCGGCCTTTACCGTGCCCACAGGAACAGCGCATTGGCACACGCTATTGCGTGCGCGGGCGATCGAGGCTCAGGCCTACATCTTCGCCGCAGCGCAGGGTGGCAGTCACGAGCACGGCCGCGAAACTTTTGGACATAGCCTCATCGTATCGCCATGGGGTGAAATTCTGGGCGAAGGCGAGGTTCACCCGGCAGTTGTCACTGCTGATATTGACTTGCAACTCTTGGAGGACGTGCGCAGCCGCGTTCCCTCTCTTCAGCATGATCGCCCGTTTGAGGTCGTTAGTGCCGCGAACGCATCTCCAACTGAGGTGCAATCGTGATCAAGTATCGCCTGAGGTGTGCCTGCTCTAACGAGTTCGAGGCTTGGTTCCAGTCGAGCACGGCTTGTGACGCCCAGGTGCAGGGGGAGCAGGTCGCCTGCCCCCGCTGCGGAAGTCATGACGTCGACAAGGCCATAATGGCGCCGAACGTGGCCGCGTGCGGCAATCGGCAAGACGAACCCTGCCCTCCTCCCGCAGCGACGCCGAAGGAACTTAGGCAGCTCGTACGAAACATTCACCGGTCGCTGGTCAAGAATGCAGAGAACGTGGGCACGCGCTTTGCGGATGAGGCGCGCAAGATCCACTACCAAGAGGCTAAAGCTCGCGGGATTTACGGTCAGGCATCTAGCGAGGACGCACGCGCGCTCGTGGACGAAGGTATCGACATCCTGGCACTGCCGTCGCTTCCCGAAGACGCGAACTGAGCTAGAGCAAGATCGTTCTTGATGGAACCACTTGGCCTTCGCCCGGGAGGTCTCCAACAGACAAGTGAATCTTACTCTAGGGTCTAGACCCTAAATCAAAAGTGTAGAGGTGTGATTCACGTTTCACTTGAACGCGACCCAAGCGTTTCCAAGTGAAACGATCAGGCTCTAACGAACACTTCTGTCACGCTCAACGCCAGCAGTGTAGCGACAGCAGCAGATGCTGGCTTGGCCGATATTGTGGCGCGCGAATTGAAGTTGTGAGCTTAGTTGACTTCAGCCAGGTAGTAGTTGTCGCGGAGATAGCATCGCCCGACGCGCCACTCGATCGGGCGCCCATCGATGTCGAAAACGACGCAATCTAGCTTCATCAGAGGCGTACCCTCCGCGACCTTCAGATCTTCAGCGACATCAGCCGAAGCCATTGTCACAGAAACTTTCTCCTCGGCGCGCGTGAGCAAGACTCCATAGTGGTGGGCAAGCACGACAATGCTGGGGGAGATTGCCGCCTCCTGCGTCAACCCGGCGAACCTCGACTGCGGAATGGTCGACTCCTCGACCATAAAGGGGGTGTCTTTGTTGGTGCGAACGCGGTTGATGCGGAAGACGGGCTCGCCAGGACGCAACTGCAACATCCGGGCCTCATCCTCGTTCGACGGAGCCGAGACAAGCTCACACCGCTGAATATCGCCGCTGATGCGCACCCCTTCCGCGTTACGGATATTGCTGAAGCGAATGGCGCATTCGCCGGAGGTTTGGTCGATGACGAAGGTCCCACGGCCCTGCCGCCGCGAAATAAGCCGCTCGCCCTCCATCTCGTCGAGGGCTTTGCGCACAGTCCCGACACTGATGCCGAGCTCGCGCGAAAGCTCAATCTCGTTTGGAATTGCAGCGCCTGGCTTCCATGTCGCGCCGACAATTCTCTGAACCAGCATGTCCTTTACTTGCAAGTAGAGGGGGCGAGTTGAAAAACGTCCTACCGTTGTCATTTTGGGGCCCTCAAGCGTTGAGGCACTTGCTGCCTAAACACAAATTCTTCAGTTTACGAAAAATGTATAGACTCCACATGTATACATAGGACCTACACTATATAGTGTATATGATATTATAAGACATTCTTGCAACTAACTTGATATAGTGAAGAAGATTGCAAGAACATTGAAGGAGATGGTAACACCGAATGCTTCGTACCGGGCGCCTTTATCCACCATTATTTTATCTCACCAACTGCAAACTGTGACATGCAGGCACGAGCGTGTGCTTGGCCGGCTCAATCCAATGAAGACCGCAGGAACTTAGTTTCGCTGTGAACCATCTTGCACGCGAGCCGTCCGTGTCAAGACGGATGTTCGCACGGACACAGGCGCCAGAAACAGCGCGACGAGGGTGATTTCTGAATCATGTTCGTATACGGAATGGTTTGGTAAAGGTCACTATTTTCTTTCTTTTCATATAGGTTATCAGAGTAGCGTCTCTCTTCATCCGATATCGGATATTTTTCAGCGCATTGATTATCAGCGGTGAGAGAAATCAGTTTTTCCGTCTGGGAGGCGCCCAGATTGGGTTGCAGATGCGCCCGGCAACCTCTTAGCGCTCAAACCGACACCAGTTCGATCCACCCACCTGGCGATAGAGCCCCCCACTCCTTTTGGCGACCACCGCAGGCGTAGCCGCCTGCTTGCTCAGGCTAGTCCAGGAGCCCCGCCGAGCATTTCCCCCTCGGCGGGGCTCTTCGTATTTGCTACTAGGCGCAACAGCTCCATGCCTAGGATGATAGTCCTTGCGAGGTCGCCCCTTGCCGGTGCAAACATCTGGCGTGTGGATCGCGCTTGCATCCCGCCCCCTCACCGGAGAAAGAGCAAAAATGGACTTGCGAACGGCGGAGGCCCGTTCTTCGGGCGCTGAAGCCGATCACAGTGTGCGCCACGATTGGACGCGCGCGGAGGCCCAGGCCCTCTATGACGCCCCGTTTAACGATCTTCTGTTCTTGGCTCATACGACGCACCGCCGTCACTTCGAGCCCAATACAATTCAGAAGAGCCAGCTCCTGAGCATCAAGACCGGAGGTTGCCCGGAGGACTGCGGTTATTGCAACCAGTCCGCGCGTCACGCAACCGGCCTTTCCGCCTCGAAACTCATGGAAGTCGAGCAGGTCTTGAATGAGGCGCGCAAAGCGCGTGCAGCAGGCGCCACCCGGTATTGCATGGGCGCGGCTTGGCGCTCGCCCAAAGGCCGCGACATGGACGCCCTGTGCGCCATGGTCAAAGAAGTAAAGGCGCTCGGATTGGAAACCTGCATGACGCTTGGCATGCTTTCCGATGACGATGTTCTGATGCTCAAATCTGCTGGGCTCGACTACTACAACCACAACATCGATACTTCCGAGCGCTACTACAGCGAGATCATTACAACGCGTAGCTTTGCCGACAGGCTCGACACGCTGGACCGCGTACGCGAGGCCGGCATCAAGGTATGCTCAGGTGGAATTATCGGCATGGGGGAGACGCCGGAGGACCGCGTCGACATGCTGGTGACGCTGGCTACCCTGCCCCAGCAACCAGAGAGCGTTCCCATCAATATGCTCATCGCCATCTCGGGTACGCCCCTTCAGGACACGAAGACAATCGATCCCATCTCGTTTGTGCGTACAATCGCACTTGCCCGCATCATGATGCCAAAGTCGTATGTGCGCTTATCAGCCGGCCGCACGGAGATGAGCGACGAGACGCAGGCGTTGTGCTTCTTTGCCGGTGCCAATTCGATCTTTGCCGGCGAGACGCTACTGACAGCGGATAACCCCGACGAAGACTCTGATGCCGTACTCTTCGCGAAACTCGGCCTCAAGCCGCTCGAAACCAAGCCGCGCTCAGGCGCGCGGGCCTATGCACAAAAGTCATGAACGTGCGCTCCAGGCGCTGGCACGACGCGGCCGTCATCGCGCGTTGCAACCGCGCGCAGGCGCAGACTTCGCCTCGAACGACTATTTGGCGCTTGCGTCGGCACCAGAGCTGATCGACGCGGCACGCGCTGCACTTGAGCGCGGCGTGAGTGTAGGCGCTGGCGGCTCGCGGCTGTTGCGCGGAAATGATCGCGAGCATGAGGCGCTCGAGACAGAAGCTGCGGCCTTTTTTCAGGCGGAAAGCGCGCTGTTCTTCGGCAGCGGCTTCATGGCCAATGTCGCGCTTTTCTCAACGCTGCCCCAGCGCGGTGACCTAATCGTACACGATGCATTGATCCACGCCAGCGTTCATGACGGCATGCGCGCCAGCAAGGCGGAGCGTGCCGAGGCGCACCATAACGATGCGGCCTCCTTCGAGGACGCAATCAAGGATTGGCGCGCAGCTGGCGCTACGGGCACGCCCTGGATTGCGGTTGAGAGCCTTTACAGCATGGACGGCGACCGTGCGCCGTTGGGCGACCTAATTGAGATTGCGGAGCGGCACGGTGGTCTTCTCATCGTCGACGAGGCGCATGCGACCGGGGTCCTCGGGCCCGACGGACGCGGGCTCAGCGCTGGCCTTGAAGGCCGCGCCGACTTGATCACATTGCACACGTGCGGCAAGGCGCTCGGTGTGATGGGCGCGCTGGTGTTGGGGCCGAAGGTGCTATGCGACTATCTCATCAATCGCTGTCGCCCCTTCATCTATGCAACCGCGCCGTCGCCGCTGATCACGGCCCTCGTGCGCGCCTCCCTTATGATTTGCCGTTTCGATAACGGCCGGCGCGAGCGGTTGCAGAAGCTCGTAGCATTCGCAGCTGAGCAGCTCGCTGCGCAGTGCGGCGTTGCGCCATCGGGCTCGCAGATCCAACCCGTGATTGTTGGCGTCAACGAACGTGCAATCCGGCTCGCTTCCGCGATGCAAGCGCGTGGTTTCGACATTCGCGCGATACGCCCGCCCACTGTGCCGGAGGGCACCGCGCGCTTGCGCATCTCAGTAACACTCAACGTCACAGAGGAGCGCGTTGCGGCGATGGCAGCGGCCCTGGCCGAGGAGCAAGCGAGGCTCGCGCCATGAGGCCATGTTTCATCGTGACCGGCACCGATACCGGCATAGGCAAAACGGTGTTTGCCGCCGCGCTCGTGCGCGCGCTCGATGGGATCTATTGGAAGCCGGTGCAGGCGGGCCTGACCGGCGAGACCGATTCAGAGGTCGTGCGGCGGCTGTCAGGACTTTCGGAAGATCGCATTTTGCCCGAAGCCTACAGGCTCGCAACACCGGCTTCACCGCACGTGGCCGCCAAACGCGATGGCCTTGAAATCGATGTCGACACGCTGGCCCCGCCCGATACGCGTCTGCCCCTCGTGATCGAAGGAGCTGGCGGTCTCATGGTGCCCCTGACACGGCACGTTTTACAGATCGACCTGTTCGCCTTTTGGGGCGCACCCGTGATCCTGTGTGCGTCGACCAAGCTCGGCACCATCAATCACAGTCTGCTGTCGATCGAGGCCTTGAAGCGCCGCGCGCTG
The DNA here is from genome assembly GCA_030609245.1 of Hyphomicrobium sp. Taxonomy (GTDB): domain Bacteria; phylum Pseudomonadota; class Alphaproteobacteria; order Rhizobiales; family Hyphomicrobiaceae; genus Hyphomicrobium_A. Next base: position 4,867 of record JAUWCP010000046.1, on the reverse strand, counting down.
CCCTTACTTGGGATTGCGTTCATTGGCGAGGAGAACGCAGAGTCGGAGCGCGCCATCGTCGAATTGGGTCAGGTACGCTGCCTCGGCCGGCTCCCGCATCTCGATCCACTGGACGTCTCAACTTTGCACGCAGCCTTCGACGCCCACTTCCGCCGCGCCGACTTTGTCGTGGAGAAGCCGTCATGACCGCGCGCGATTCGTCGCCTATCTGGCATCCCTTCACGCAACACGCGCTCCAGCCGGAAATGATAGAGATTGCGCGCGGCGAGGGCGCTTGGCTCGAGACGCCGGGCGGGAACCGCATCCTTGACGCGATCTCGTCCTGGTGGGTGATAACTCATGGCCACCGCTACCCGCCAATCGTCGCCGCAATCAAGGAGCAGGCCGACCGCCTCGACCAAGTGATCTTTGCGGGCTTCACGCACGAGCCCGCCGAGCGCCTCGCCCGGAGCCTTATCGAGTTAGCGCCGCGGGGTCTTTCTCACGTCTTTTTCTCCGATAGCGGCTCCACGTCGGTGGAAGTGGCGATCAAGATGGCGCTTGGCTACTGGCACAACATCGGCGAGCCGCGCCATCGCATCTTAGCGTTGGAGCACGCCTATCACGGCGATACATTCGGCGGCATGTCGGTAGGCGCGCGCACCCTATTTAATGCCCCCTATGCGCCCCTGTTGTTCGAGGTTGGGCGCATCCCCTTTCCCTCGGCAGGGCATACGCAGGACACCATCGACGTCCTCGATGCCGTATGTGCGGAAGGCTCGGTCGCAGCACTCGTTGTTGAACCGCTCATACTGGGCGCAGGTGGCATGCTGACGTATCCTGCGCACGTTCTGACCGAGATGAAGCGCGTGTGCGAGGCCTATGGCGTGTTCTTCATCGCCGACGAAGTGATGACTGGCTGGGGCCGGGCGGGCACGCTCTTCGCATGCGAGCGGGCGAACGTGGAGCCCGACATTATGTGCCTCGCCAAAGGCCTGACCGGAGGATCGGTACCACTCGCCGTCACGCTGTGCCCACAAAAGATCTTTGAGGCGCATCGCTCAACCGACCGCACCAAGACCTTCTTTCATTCGAGCTCGTACACGGCCAACCCCATCGCCTGCGCCGCCGCCGCGGCTAACCTTGACGTGTGGAAGAGGGAACCCGTTGCAGAGCGCATCGTGAACCTTACCCAACTCCAGACCAAACACCGGGGAACCTTGCGCACTGATACGCGCTTTAGGAACGTTCGCCAGCTCGGCACCATCGTAGCATTTGAACTCAAAGCACCTGATGCTGGTTATCTGGCTGCGATCGGCCCAAAGCTCTATGCATTCTTCCTGGAGCGAAACGTATTGCTGCGCCCGCTCGGCAACACGATCTACGTCATGCCGCCCTATTGCATCTCTGAGGCGGAGTTGGATCAGGTCTATAACGCGATCGGCGACGCTGCGGACCAAGTTGATCGCTGGGCAGCGTCGTGAGCGAAGGTTCCATGGGCTGCGAAATCATTGGTCTTGGGCACTATGCGCCGGAGCGGCGCGTGGGAAATGGCGAGATTGAGCAGCGTTTGGGGTTAGAGGCTGGCTGGATTGAACGCCGCACCGGGATCAGGGAGCGCCGGTATGCGGCGCGCAACGAAGCCCTTACCGACATAGCTGTAAAAGCCAGCGACATGGCCCTGGAAACGGCTGGCATCGACCGCTCGACCGTAGCGCTGACGTTGCTTGCCACCAGCACGCCCGACCACCTCCTGCCACCCTCTGCGCCTCTCCTCGCTCATCGACTTGCGCTCACGAACTCGGGCGGCATCGACATGGCGGGCGCGTGCGCAGGCTTCCTCTATGCGCTGACACTGGCCGACGGCTTCGTGCGCACCCAACGCGCACCCGTGCTCGTCGTTGGTGCGAACATTCTTTCACGCCGCATCGATGCGACTGACGCCGGCACCTCTGCACTGTTTGCCGACGCGGCGGGCGCCGTCGTGCTTGCGCCCACGGATCGGCCGAACGCGGGTGTCCTCGGCGCACACCTATCTGCCGACGGCAGTGGCTACGATCTGATCAAAATCCCGGCCGGCGGCAGCCGCCGTCCCTTTGAACCCGACATTGCCGATGAGACGCTGATGGTCATGTCCGATGGCAAAGCTGTGTTCACGAAGGCCGTCGATATGATGGTCGCCACATCGCGCAAAGCGCTTGCCCGCGCCGAACTCACTATCGTCAACATCGACCGCTTCGTGCCCCACCAGGCGAATGGGCGGCTCATCGCTGCCGTCGCGCATCACCTCGACGTGCCTGAGAGCAAGGTCATCTCAACCATTGCCGACTACGGCAACAGCTCGGCCGCAACGATCCCGCTTTCCCTATCGCTCTCAGCGCAGCAGAAGCAATTGGCGCACGGCGAGCGCCTCCTGATGTGCGCGGCGGGCGCAGGGTTCACCGGCGGCGCGGTTGTCTTTGGGTTCTAGGTGACGCGTGCCCGCCAACCCACCCGCAACGTCATTCCGGCGGCGTCATGACGAAGTCATGCGAAATATGGAGAGGCGAAGTCATGCCTCCGGCATGAGGTGAGGGGGGCCGCGCACCGCACGACTGTCATCCCGGGGCTTGTCCCCGGGATCCATCCATCCACACGCGCTGCACCCGGCTGCACTTTGGATCCTGGCAACAAGTGCCGGGATGACATGTGTGAAACGGTGGGGCGGTTTGGCGACTTCGGGTCCGCCGTCCATGCATCACATAGAGGAGCGGGCTCCACGCAAGTGTCCGCTTTACCCCCGAAAGCGGACATGCGGCCGGGTGCACAAAATTTCCGCTATGTGCCCGAAGCGGACATCAGAGTATTCCGGTGCAACGCCCGCTCACCTCGCTCATTTAGCGTCCCGCCGAAGCACTAGAGACTAGCGATTGGGGAAGTGATGCGCCATCAAAGGACCAGAGCGGTCTGCGCGAGAGGTGAATGAAGCGTTTCCTATGCTCACCTCCTTCGTGGCGCCACTGCGGATTTTTTTGCGGAAGGATTGAGACCCCGTAGCGCTGACCGCAGTTTCGGTGCCGCAAAGTCGACGAATGCGCGCACCTTCGGGGCGACCAACCGGCTTTCCGGATAAACCAGCTGTACTGGCACGGCCGACGGCGCAAAAGGTTCGAGCACCTGTTGGAGCCGCCGCTCCCTGATGTGATTGGCGACCATGTACGATAATGCGATCGTGATGCCCCCGCCGCCTTCCGCGGCTGCAATGGCTGCAGCGGCATCGTTGATCTCGAAGCGAGGCTTAAGCGTGATCCGCCTGGCGGTCTTGCCTTCGCCAAAGATCCATTCCCTGTTCGGCAAAAGGCCAGTGAAGGCAATCACGGAATGGCGCTTGAGATCGGTCGGGTCCTTTGGCCTGCCATGCTTTGAAAGATATGCTGGGCTCGCGACAAGGATGCGCCGAACCTCTCCGACGTGGCGAGCAATAATGCTTGAATCGGGAAGCTGTCCAACGCGCAAGCCTACGTCGATGCCTTCCTCGATCAGGTTTGTGATGCGGTCGAACAGCAGGACCTTCGCGGTCACATGGGGATGCGCATGTAGGAAATCCGTCACGATTGACGGCAACATCATTCTGCCCATTGTGACCGGAGACGTGATCGTCAAATGACCAGAGGGCATAGTGCTCTCGCCGGCAAGCTCGCTCTCGGCGACATCGAGATCGGTCAAAATGCGACGCGCGTGCTCTAAGAACCTGCGGCCGGCCTCGGTCATACTCACCATGCGTGTTGTGCGATTAAAGAGCTGTACTCCCACCCGCTGCTCGAGCGTGGCAACAGTTCGCGTGACAGCGGGAGGTGACGAGCGCAAACGCGCAGCGGCCTTTGCAAAGCCGCCGCTCTCGGCGACCGAGACAAAGACCTTAAGCTCGTTGAAGCGATCCAATTTATAATTCCTTCCTACGGAATATTAGATCGCACGATTGGTCTATTCTTACAATCGACGACCACCGCTTCATCTGAACGTCGACTAGAAGTTCCACCTCAACCTCAACGCAGAGATTCAGAGGACTTGGCTCGATGATGTCTTTCTCGCGTGATTTGCAGTAGGCCGATAATTGATCTAGTCGCCCTCAAGAACATCCTTCAGGACAGCGGCGCTGCTGTGCTGTTCGTCCTTAGCGGCAAATACCAGAGTGACTGGCCCACGCCGGCGCAACGCACGCAACTGATCGAGAATGTCCCGCTTCTCCGCTAACTCCGCCCGATAGCGCTCCGTGAATTCCTCCCAGCGGGCCAGATCGTGACCATACCATCTGCGTAGATCCGGGCTCGGAGCGACGTCTTTCAGCCACTCGTGCAAAGCCGCTTCGGCCTTTGTCACACCTCGTGGCCACAAGCGCTCCACTAGAACGCGATAGCCGTCGGTCTTGGCGACCGGCTCATAGATCCGCTTGATGCGATACACTTTGGAGCACATTTGTGCTGACTAAGGTTTCTTGCCCAGCATCTGTTCGAGTTCCGCGATGCGTTTATGCAACGGGGCTACGGCCTTTTCGATCTCGGCCGGCGTGAACCGAGGCGTGATGTGCTGCGGGCAGTTCCAGTCGAAAGCTTCGATGGTGATTAAAAAACCACGCTCCACGACGGCCCGATAGTCTGGTAGCGATAAACGGGTGAGAATGTCTTGCTCATCGAGTCCAACCAGGCGCGCCCGGCCAAGAATTTTGAGCCTTGCACGGTTCGGATAATCCATGAGGATCATTGATACGCGATCGTTGGTCTCCAGGTTGCCAACGCTGATGTACTGACGGTTGCCGCGAAAGTCTGCAAATCCGATCGTTTTCTGATCCAGCACGCGAACGAAGCCGGGCGCGCCACCGCGATGCTGAATATAGGGCCAGCCGGTCTCG
>JAUWCP010000137.1 GCA_030609245.1 Hyphomicrobium sp. | reverse complement strand
TATCATACAAAGCATACTGACTTCGTGGAGGCTCACGTAGATCGTTTCGAGGGAGATCCAGATCTTTCGTGGAGGACCAATCCTTTTCTCAAGCAACAGCGGGATTGGTCCTCGCTCTTGTCATCGCAAAAGAAAGTTTATCCCGCTGCCGAGCCGGGGAATTGAAGCAGATATTAGGGGCTGGGTCATTAGGCGCATATATGCGCCGACGAAATATCGCTCAGGCGACCATCTCGTCCTTGGTGACGACGGTGAGCTCGCATTGGCTCGTGTCGATGGCGGGCGGGGTCTGGGACAGACCTGCCGTGAATAAGACGAGGCCAGAACCGGCCACCGGGATGGCGGTGGTATCGCACCACTCATTGTTGATGCGGAAAATTTTGGCACGCACCAGCACCACGTCACCGGAGCGCCAAGCATCCATGGCATCCAGCCTTTCGTGCATCTCGCGCACAGACTCCGGCCACATGGGGGCGATGTTCTTGTAGCGCATCTCGTGGGCAGAAAACCCGTGCTCTCGGGCCACGATTTCAGATACGGAGCAGACCAAGCCCATTGTTTGGCTACAGTATAAAAGCGCGCGTATGGGCATGACCTCAATAGCAGCGGGCGGAATGGCGGGCTCTAATCTGTGCAGCATGTCGCGGATGCGCCTCTGGACGGGTATGTCGGGGACATAGGTGGCGCGCTCCCAGCGCGAAACCGTCCCCTGTTCCACGCCGAGCAGGTCTGCCAGATCAGCCTGTTTGAGGTTTGAAATAAAACGTAGACGCCGCACCAGTGCGGGCCATGGCGTGTCCATGTCATACTTCCCGCTTGTGTCAACAGAACGATAACCGCACCGACGTTAGCGGGTGCAGGCGCCCGCGTGAATTAGAATTTCATGTTGCAATACTATTACGCCCCGCGTGGATCACTCCTGGTGGGGCTTTGTCAAGCGCGGCGCGTGCCCCACGTGGTCGACGAGGCCCAGACGGTTGTCCTCGATGCGCAGGGCCTTGCTGGTCCTCACCTGGCGCTCAGCCGCGCGGTTGAAGTAGACGATGCGGCCGTGGCGGTCGGTCAGATAAACGCCGGACGCAAGTGCATCAAGCGCCGTCTCCAAGGCTTCTGACCTGATGGTTTCGAGATTGAGTGCATCCGAGATAGCCTCCGAGCGGCAGGCTTCCATGCTGAATGCCGTCGGTTTCTGGACGACCAAAGGGCAACTTTATGCCCCTGTCATGGTCCCCTCGTATCCGCCTTTTTCGCGGCAGCCACTCGCATTGCTTCTCGTGTGAATGTCCGCTAAATACCAAAAACAGACATTATCGCTCTTCACTTGGCTATCGGCCACCTATGCCCGAGGGTCGGCTCTGGCAAGCCAAACAAGTCTCGTCGGGCACGCCGCCAATTACCCCGACCCTAGCTCCACGACCGCGCATGAACTAACATCCCAACTGGACCGTCGATGGGGGGGGGTGGCCATAAGCTAAATGTTGTTGGATTACGTTTCGCCATGAAAGAACTGTTCTCGCTGTCGCGCCTCCAAGAAACTCGAGCCGGGAGAGCCGCTCGGCGGTTGTTCCGCGACCAAGGGTTCTCGATCCACTTTGCGGCCTACGTGGCGGTCAATGCACTGCTGATCGTCATCAACTTGGTGACCACGCCGGGCAAATACTGGTTCTGGTGGCCATTGCTGGGCTGGGGCCTTGGAATCGCTGGACATGCATTTGCGCTGCTGCGGCGTTCGGCAGGATCACGCCCGAAGCCCCGCATATAAACACACGCTCTCGGCGCATCCATCGGTAGCCAGAGGTCGTGAGGAGCGTGCGTCAGCGATATCCACTCCAACCGTCGTAATCTTTTCCATGGGCGGCTCCTCTTGGATCGTGGTGGCTTCAACAGCAACCACATCGTGGCACTCAGATGCCGGGTGAGGAGCCGTCCACAGCATCACAAGCGGACATCGACGGTTCGAGCCCCGCGCCCTTGGCTATCCCTAATAATATTGGTCACCTAGAGCTAAGGTCTCGGCGTCGTCCTTCAGCAATTCTCGATCTTCTCCAAGGGACAGCCGTGCCCAGTGAGTGGCGCATACCCCACACTCGACAGTTTATGCAACGCTTCCCCCCTTTCCAGCTTGTCGGTGGGGTCGTCGTCGCGTTTGATCTACTGCATCGGGAGCTGGGCCAGCGCACCACCGCGTGCCACCTGGGTAATGCGACACGAATCAGGGTATTGGCATCCCAGTCTGGCGTCAGCTACGGGGGAGCACAATGAGCAACGCTCGTCGCAGGCTGCGAGGTGTGATTGCCGATTTGATGGGTGTCGCTGGCGACCAGAAAGTCATGTGGACCCCCGGCCTTCCGATTGTCTACATAGGCAATCCAAAGTGCGGCAGCTCAACGATCAAGCATAGCCTGAAACAGATGCAGGCTGCTGAATACATTCGAGCCGGTATAGCTTTTAAGCGAAGTGAAGGGCCGCACGAAGGCGACGGATGCCTAAAATCCCGAGGATTGCGCCGGTCCGCTTGTCGCCATCGGTTTCTCTTTTCATGCGTGCGGAACCCCTTCACCAGAGCGTTGTCGGGCTATCTTGACAAGGTCGCACCGAGGAAGCGGATACTATATCCAGAACTACGGAATCGTAATGTTGAGAACTTTGAGCAGCATTTGCTCGCTCTAGCTGACTTCAGGTTAAAGAGATTGAACTCTCATTTCCGTCCGCAGCACATAAATCTCGATTTTCCAAACATAAATTACGACGTCATTTTTTACCTGGAAAACCTTTCAGCCTTGTCCGATTTTTTGACCGGGATCTCTCCAGAATTCACCCTGGAAACGTTTGTACCGCGTCCTCGGTCCGCCAACTCTAAACTCCGCGACCACTATACCAATCGTGCGGTCAAACTGGTGCAGGAAATCTATGCACAGGACTTCTCTTTGTTTGGCTACAGCGATAATCTTGACGACGTCGGCGTCAGTCCGGGCGAATGCATCGTTGGAGATCGTATTGTCGCTGATGGTGAGGAGGTCCCAGACATGGCGTCACGCCACCCGGCACGCGCTGCTCCTTGCAGAGCTTTTGAGGCGACGTTGCGCTACCATCGGCTCATGGATATGCGGATTATATGAGACCCATCGTCAACGCCCCTACTTTAACAGGTAATGCGCATCTGCCATGTCCGCTTTGCCCCCAAAGCAGACATCCATAGATCCTATGGTGGGGCCGGTGATGTGCGTCGGCGTTTCGTGCGCTGTGATTGCGAGACGCACCACGAATTCGCCTTGCGGCTGAGGCAGAAACATGTGCGCAAGTCTCGGGGCTCAGAGACTGAAGCACAAAAAATGACCTTGGGTCAAAGGCCTGACGCACCAGCCAGACAGCGGTTCAAAAACGGCAAGATAAGTGTATTTTGGGCCGCGCATGGGGCAAGCAGACGACGGGTGCGAGGGAGACGACAGCCATGATACAGGGCGCGCGCGCGACAATCAGCTATTCTACCGTGATTGTTATGACAGCGATGCTGATCGTCTGCTCTCCCGGCGCCATCCTCGGAGCAGACGCCACCACGCAGAGCACCGAACCCGACAAGGCGCCGGGCGAGACGGTGCCCGCCACCGATACTGCGCAACAGCCCCAACCGGCCTTGCCTCCGACATTCGAACAAGAGGTCGTGCAAACGGTGCTTTCGAGTCTGAGCAGCGAACCGAAGCTGTCCAAGGACTTGGCCAAAAGTGAACGGGAAGCGTTGCAGACGTTCTATGTTGCACAGGGCCGCCAACCTCTGTGGGTGAGCGCCGCGGGCATGAACGCGAACGCGCAGGCTATCGTTGCCGAATTTCGCAGCGCCGGCGACTTTGGCCTGCGTCCATCCGATTACCAAAGGCCGACCGACGACGCGACTTCACAAACACCAGGTTCACTCGCGAAGCGGGAAATTGATCTGAGCATTGCCGCTCTAATCTATGCTCGCCATGCAAAGGGCGGACGCACGTCACCGAGCTTGGTTGGCTTGCAGTTGACGTACACCCCAGCGCTCTTGGACCCGCTGCAATTCTTGAATGAACTGTCATCGGCTGCCGATCCCGCCGCCCACCTTCGTTCACTCCACCCGCAACATCCCCAGTTTCTTCTACTTCGCAAAAAGCTGCTTGAGATTAGAAGCAAGCAAAATGCTGCGGCGGGTCCCAAGATTCCAGACGGGCCGGTCCTTAAGAGGGGAATATCGCACGCCCATGTCGCGCTTCTGCGCAAACGGCTTGGCATTTCATCCCCGGCTGAAGACCAATCAGGAGACGAGGCCAAACACTTCGACACGGGCTTGGAGGAGGCCGTCAAGGAGTTTCAAGGTCGGAGCGGATTGACTGCGGACGGTGTGGTCGGTGCTGGCACACGCCGCATCCTCAATGGCCGTACTCCCGATCAGCTGATTACAAAGATTCTTATGAATATGGAGCGATGGCGTTGGCTGCCAGATGAGTTAGGCGGCAAAGCCAACATCTATGTCTGGGCAAACATATCCGAACTGCGCGTGCGCGCGGTTCAGGGTAACGAGACCGTCTTCTCCGAGAAATCCATTGTCGGACAGGTGAGCCACAAGACCCCCGTCTTTTCTGACGAGATCGAATGGATCGAGTTGCATCCTACCTGGTTTGTACCAAATTCCATCAAGGTCAATGACATACTGCCGAGTTTGCGGCGGCCGACCTCGACAGTGATGCAACGCTATAATTTAAAGGTGAGCTGCGGCAAGTACGGGTCCGATCCCAAAGCCATCGACTGGAATACGATTGACATCCGCCAGTGCAGCTTTTCCCAGCCTCCCGGAAAAACTAGCGTGCTCGGAGATTTCAAGTTCAAGTTTCCCAACAAGCACTCGGTCTATATGCACGATACGCATGATCGCAGCCTCTTCAAACAAACACAGCGTACCTACAGTCATGGTTGCATCCGTGTGCAGCGTCCGCGGCTGTTAGCGGAAATCTTGCTCAAACATGACAAAGGGGTGACGGCCGAACAGATAGGTAAGATCCTCGCCGGCCCGAAGCAATTGCATAAAGAAACACTGAACCAGCCGGTCCCTGTCCATATCACTTATTTCACCGTGCTATTCGACGACCAAGGAAAATTCACGACCTGGCCCGACTACTATGGCCACGATCAGCGTCTTGCTGCAGCGTTGACTGGCAAGAGCCATAATCTTGCCAAGGCCGATGCTTCCAACAGAAAGAGTGTGCGCAAGAAAAGAGCTCCAAAAAAGCCGACGAGCTGGTGGGGCGGCTTATTCACTGCCAACTAACGGGGCCGAACTCTCCCATTCCGCAACGTCGCCACTGTCCGCTGCACCGAAAGCTTCGGCGTTGTATCGTCGTTATGACCAGCGCAATTGCAGGAAGCACAATGAATCGTTGCAGCGTATCTCGAGGTCACGGTACGCTTTACTTGAGTTGATTCGCATGACGGCAAGAAGCCGAGGCCGCCCTTGCTAGAGCACCAGACTCCCAACACTGAAGCAAGAAAGGGCTAATCCTACAATTCTGCCTTTTTTAACGTTGGAGGTGTAAACCGCTCAGCTTATCCACGACGAACGGCGACGATATTCGTCAACGGTGAAGAGGCGCTTGTTTTGGAAGTTGATGAAGTGATTTCCTAAGGAGTGCCCGATGACAAGAATGGCGGAATGGGCGCACCTGAAACTCAAACGGCACCTTTATTAGAAGAAAAGCGGGAATTTATCAGCGCGCTTGATCGCGCTGTTGCCAAGGCGGAGCGCAGCGATATCGCGCTCGGCGACCTTAGCCCCGCGCGTTCATCGCGGCTCGTGTGTTTTCCAGTTCGGTTCTCTGGTTCGCTTAAGCGTCTAGCAGGCGCGTTCCGGCCCAAAGCCATCCGAGATGGCGAAGGCCAGCGTCCCGTCCATCAAGGCGGGCTGCCGAAGCAGACTTGGAACGATCGGGCGAGATCCAACGTCGCTCGCCTCCAATCGAGGGATTGATACATGAGACGGATGCTTTCAAGCCTCGCACTTGCTCTCGCACTCAACGCCGGAATAATGGCGCCTGCTTACGCTGGCGGCGACTGGGAATACGGCAATGACGTCGGTCCTTACGGTGTAGTGACACCCGTTCCCGCGCCCGTTTGGGTTCCCGTCTACGGCCGATGGCATTTCCGCTCCGTTTCCCGTCAACGATGCCCAACGGTATCTCCGGATCGATTTCAGCGCCGGCCTGAGTGCCGAATCCAGAATTTCCGCAACAGGTGATCCCTTCGGGATTGTCGGCACCGATTCATCATTCGGATTCAATTCAAACTGACTGAGCACGGATTTCGATGCGTCCTTCACCAGGCGCGCGGGCCCAAGGCTTTGAACGCCGGCGGGACGGTTCTGAAATGTCGGCTATGTGTCAGAAGCCGACATGAGAGCCTGATCGTTTCACTTGTACGTACTTGGCGCTTCCCAGTGAATCGTGAACCAGTCTTTGCACTTTTGATCTAGAGTAAGATTCACTTATTTGCCGGAGACCT
>JAUWCP010000316.1 GCA_030609245.1 Hyphomicrobium sp. | reverse complement strand
GCCCTCAGGCGAGCCGGGTTGAACGTGCATGCGAAGAAACCTCCATCGCTCAGGCAAGGATTGGAATTGAGCCCTATTGCGTATCTAAGCCGGCATTACGGCAGCCTTTCGATTGCCTTAACAGTTGGTAATGAACGCATCTTTTGCCCGGTTTTCTCACGAGAACCTTGGGAAAATGGGGTGCACAAGCCGTCAGCTCCCATCGTATTTGAATGCCGTTCAAGCAACGATTGCCGTCAGGCTTGCGCCAACCGCTAACTCTTCTTGCTGCTTTGGTCCGCCTCAGCCAGTAGAGCGCGCAGCTTTTCCTCTTCCGCGCTGGTGAGCGCGGGTGCCCCTGTTCGCCCCGAGCTAGGCGGGCGCCGTACAAATACTCGGACCGCGATTGTGATCGCGGCGAGCAGCACAAGAAGTGGTGCAAGCCAGAGTAACACCGTGCGGATGTTGAGTGGCGGTCGCAACAGGACAAACTCGCCGTAGCGCGAAACGATGTAGGCACGGACATCCTCATCACTGTCACCGGCTTTGAGCCGATCGCGTACGAGCAAGCGCAGGTCGCGCGCAAGCGGTGCATTACTGTCGTCGATCGACTGATTTTGGCAGACGAGGCAGCGCAAATCAGCAGAAATGCTGCGTGCGCGCGCCTCCAGCGCGGGGTTAGACAGGATTTCGTCGGGCTCGACCGCAAATGCACTCGAACATGCAAGCATGGCGATGATCAGTGCGGTCGCGAGCCGATGCCATCGGGTGACCATGACGCGACTCACTCGGCCGGAGCTGGTGCGGTTGCATGGCGTGCGCGCCGCGGCGCACCAACCCGCAGTCGTCGGTCGGAAAGCGAAACCGCCCCGCCCAGAAACATGATCAGGGCCCCAATCCAGATAAAGCGCACCAGAGGATTGAAAAAGATGCGCACGGTAAAGCCGCCGTGCTTTTGATTGTCGCCCAAAACCACATAGAGATCACCGCCCCAGGCCGGGTAGATACCAGACTCCGAGGTGGGCTGCGGTGGCGCATCGTAGATGCGCTTTGACGGCTCGAGCACGGCGATTGCGTTCCCGTCGCGCGCCACATCGAATACACCGACTTCCTCGCGATAGTTTGGACCTGTGCGCGGTGCCGCGCCGCGGAAGGTAAGCGCATATCCTGCTAGCTGTGTCGTCTCGCCCGGCTTCATCACGAGGATCTTCTCCTCGCGATAGGCTGATGTCGCAACGATGCCCACCACCATCAGCCCCACACCGAAATGCGCCAGCGTTGTCCCAAAGGCCGAGCGCGGCTGCCCTTTGAGGCGGCGCAAGCTTTCGCGCCACGGCACTTCGCCGAGCCGCGCCCGCGTCGCGAGCTCTATCATCGTGCCCAACATCACGAACACGCCGAGCGCCAGACCGAACGGTGCCAGGATCGGTCCTCGATGGAACGTGGCGTAGGCCAGCACCAGTACGACAACGGCTAAAACCGCCGCAAACATGAGCCGCTGCGCCGCGCCCAGAATATCCCCGCGCTTCCAAGCCAGAAGCGGCCCAAAGGGCAACGCGATGAGCAACGGCAGCATCAGCGGCCCGAATGTCATGTTGAAGTACGGTGGCCCAACCGAGATTTTGGCGCCGGTCAGCGCTTCAAGTACCAGCGGATAAAGCGTCCCAATGAGAACGGTCGCGCACGCCGTCGTCAGCAGGATATTGTTGAGGACGAGAGCGCCTTCGCGGCTGATCGGCGCAAAGATCCCACCTTGGCGCAGATTGCGCGCGCGCAGCGCAAACAGCGTCAACCCGCCCCCTGTAAACAGGGTCATGATCGCAAGAATAAATATGCCGCGCTGCGGGTCGACGGCGAAGGCGTGCACCGAGGTCAGAACGCCCGAGCGCACCAAGAACGTACCCATCAAAGAAAGCGAAAACGCCAATATGGCGAGTAACACCGTCCAGACCTTTAGCGCCTCGCGCTTCTCCATCACCACCGCGCAGTGCAACAGCGCGGTTCCTGCAAGCCACGGCATCAAGGAGGCATTCTCAACAGGATCCCAGAACCACCAGCCGCCCCAGCCGAGTTCGTAATAGGCCCACCAAGACCCCATGGCGACGCCGATCGTCAGGCACATCCAGGCCGCCAGCGTCCACGGCCGCACCCATCGCGCCCAGGCCGCATCAAGACGCCCCTCGATCAGGGCGGCAATGGCAAAGGAAAAGGCGATCGAGAAGCCAACGTAGCCCGCGTACAGAAATGGCGGATGGAAGGCGAGTGCCGGGTCTTGCAATATGGGATTTAGCCCATTGCCGTCGGCCGGCGCGGGGCTAATGCGCAGAAACGGGTTGGAGGTGAGGAGAATGAAGAGGCAGAAGGCAACCGCAATCGACGCCTGTACAGAAAGGACATTTGCCTTGAGCGTTGCCGGCAGATTGCGGCCGAAAGCAGCGACAGCCGCCCCAAACAGCACCAGGATCAGCACCCAAAGGATCATCGAGCCTTCATGGTTTCCCCACACGCCAGAGATGCGATAGAGCAGCGGTTTGGTGGAATGCGAATTCGCAACCACGTTGGCGAC
>JAUWCP010000359.1 GCA_030609245.1 Hyphomicrobium sp. | reverse complement strand
GGCACGTCCTGATCCTGCAAGCCCTGCAAGATTACGACAGGGCGCCCTGGATCGAAGGGTTTACGCGCGAACAAATGATTGCGACCCTCCTCGATGAGCTCACGTGTGATGGCGTAGGGTTCGCCGTATTCGGAAGGTTGTAGGAGGACGCCGGTCGCCAGCAGGTTGTCACGCTCGTCCTTGGAGAACGCCTTCCACATGAGTTCCTCCGTCATATCCCAGGCCGGCGCGATCAGAACGAGTGCGGCAATCCGGGCGACCTCGGCGGAGCTTGAGCGCAACAACCGGCGCAGCAGCAAGAGCGCGATGTGCCCACCCATGCTTGATCCGATGACGATCTGCCGGCTGCACGGTATGCTATGAAAAACGGTCTCAGCTTCCTCCAGCCATGCCCCGATCGTGCCATCCTCAAAGCGGCCGCTGGAAAGGCCGTGCCCCGAATAGTCGAAACCTGTAAAGCCATAGCCTTTCTCGCGCGCGAAAGTGGCGAGCGCCGTTGCCTTTGTACTCGCCATGTCGGACTTGAATCCCGACAACCAAAAGAGGCCGATACGCGATGATGCAACCGGTGGCTCAGCAATATAGGCAATGCGCCGCGACTTGTAGCTGCTCGTTGGACCGATCTCGAGGAATTGCGGTTCGCTGTCACTCACTCTAAACAACCTCCTCGCCTGCTGGAGAAGCCGTGTGACCACGAAACGCCCGACCATACTGCAGATCATTCCTGAGCTCGATACCGGAGGCGCGGAATTCTCCACCATCGAAATCGCAGATGCAGTCGTGCGCGCGGGAGGGCGCGCCATCGTCCTGACGGAGGGCGGATGGCTAGTCCAGCGGCTACGCGATACCGGCGCCCAGGTCCAGTTCTTTCCCGCCGCGGTCAAAAGTCCCATACGGCTCATGTGGAATGTTCATCGGATCGCCGAAGTGGTGCGGCGCGACGAGGTGGACCTCATCCATGCGCGTAGCCGCGCGCCGGCCTGGAGTGCCCTTTACGCTGCGCGCCGTACGGGCGTGCCGTTCGTGACCACCTATCACGGCGCCTATAGCGAAAAAAACGCGCTCAAGCGTCTCTATAACAGCGTCATGGTGCGCGGCGACGTCGTAATTGCCAACTCGCGCTACACCGCCGAGCTTATCCGCAGCCGCTATGGGACACCGGCCGAAAAGATCGAGGTGATCTACCGTGGCGTGGACGGCGCGCTGTTCGATCCCGCGCACATCGCCCCAGAGCGCATCGCCGCCCTGCGAACGGCATGGGAAATAAGCGAGAGCGAGCGTGTGGTTCTGCAAGCGGCCCGCCTCACAAGCTGGAAGGGGCAGAACGTATTGATCGAGGCGGCCCGACTCTTGAATGTGCAAGGGATCCTCGACGACGCCGTCTTCATCCTTGCTGGAGATGCCCAAGGACGCGGTGGGTACAGAGCCTCCTTAGCAGATGCAATCCGCGCCGCGGGTTTGGAGAACCGGGTCCGTCTCGTAGGCCATGTGGACGATATGGCCGCCGCTTTTCTGGCAGCGCACGTTGCCGTGGTCGCCTCAACCGAGCCGGAAGCCTTTGGGCGCGCTGCCACAGAGGCGCAAGTGGTGGGAACGCCTG
>JAUWCP010000197.1 GCA_030609245.1 Hyphomicrobium sp. | reverse complement strand
ACGCCGAGCCCCAACACGAGCCGGCGCATGGTGACGAGCCGCTTGAACGACAGCTCCAGCCCGATGAGGAACAACAAGAAAACCACGCCCAGCTCGGCGATCGCACCCAAGCCCTTTTCTTCCGATACCGTGATCCACTTGATGGGCTCGAAATAACTCGACAGCGCACCCAGACCCTTGGGGCCCAGCACCGCGCCGGCAACCAAGAAGCCAAGGATGGGGTTCACTCGGTAGCGCTGGCCGAGCGGCACGAGCACAGCCGCTGTCGCCAGCACGATCATCGCGTCGCGGTAGATGCTAAAATCGGAAGCTTCCGTCATCCCAGGCCCTCATGCGCCCGCCTCCGCGCCGCTTTCGGCCGGAGCGCAAACGCATCACAGGATGAATAGCAGAAAGATGCGGGTCATTGGGGCATGGCGGCGCGCCAATTCGATCTTCACACGGCAGCGCTGAGACGCGCCTCGATCGCCTGCAACGCGGCGTCGGCCTTCGCACCATCAGGGCCGCCCGCTTGCGCCATGTCGGGGCGGCCACCGCCACCTTTGCCGCCCAGGGCCGCCGCACCCGCCTTGACGAGATCGACCGCGTTCCAGGTCTTGAGCAGATCCTCGGTTACACCGACCGCGAGCCCTGCCTTGCCGTCGTCGGTGACGCCGACAATGGCGACAATCCCCGAACCGACTTGCTTCTTGCCGTCATCGATCAGACCACGCAGATCCTTCGGGTTGAGACCCTGCACAGTGCGCGCGAGCAGCTTCACCTTGCCGACAGCCTTGATGCCAACGCCGACGGCAGCGGCATTGCTGGTGCCGGTGGCATGGCCACCACCAAGAGCAATCTGCTTCTTTGCGTCGGCAAGCTGCCGCTCCAAATTTTTGCGGTCGTCCACCAACGCTTTGATGCGTTCGACAACGTCCTCAGGCCGCACGCGCAGGGTCGCGGCCACGTCCTTCACGCGCTCGTCCTGAGCCCCGAGATATGTGCGCGCGCCGTCGGCCGTCAGCGCCTCGATACGCCGCACGCCCGCCGCGCTGGCACCTTCGGCGATAATCTTGACGAGACCAATGTCGCCTGTGCGTCTGACATGCGTGCCACCGCACAGCTCCACCGACCACGCTTTGTTTGAACCGGCTGGCCCTTCGCCCATCGATATGACGCGCACCTCTTCGCTGTACTTCTCGCCAAAGAGCGCCATCGCGCCGGAGTCCATCGCGTCCTCAAGTGCCATCAAGCGCGTTTCGACGGGCGCGTTCTGTAGCACAATCGCGTTGGCACGGTCTTCGACTTGCTTGATCTCTTCTGCACTTATCGGCTTGGGATGGGAGAAATCGAAGCGCAAACGGTCGGGCGCAACGAGCGAGCCCTTTTGCGCCACGTGCGGCCCCAGCACCTGGCGCAACGCTTCGTGCAGAAGGTGGGTCGCGGAGTGATTGGCGCGTGTTGCCGTCCGGCGCACATGATCGACCTCAAGCTCGACCGCCGCGCCCACTTTGAAGCTGCCCTTTTCCACACGGCCGGAATGCACAAACAGGTCGCCCAGCTTCTTATGTGTGTCAGTGACGTGGAACAGCGCGCCCTTGGCGCCGCGAATGACGCCTTGGTCGCCGACCTGCCCGCCGGCCTCGCCATAGAACGGCGTCTGGTTCAGCACGATCGCCGCCTCGTCGCCACTCTTGAGGCTTTTTACAACCTTGCCACTTTTTAGGAGAGCGGCGATCTCACCGGCTGCCATTTCCGACTCGTAGCCAAGGAAGTCCGTGGCGCCCACCTTGTCGCGGAGCTCAAACCAAACGGACTCCGTTGCCGCCTCGCCCGAGCCCTTCCAGGCCTTACGCGCCTCCTCCTTCTGGCGCTCCATCGCCGTGTTGAAGGTATCCGTGTCGACTGCAATGCCACGCGGGCGCAACGCATCCTCGGTGAGATCGAGCGGAAAACCATACGTGTCATAAAGCTTGAATGCGGTTTCGCCGGCCAGCACATCGCCCTTCTTAAGCGTATCGGTCGCCTCCGCGAGCAGTCCCAGACCCTTCGCCAGCGTCTTGCGAAAGCGCGTCTCTTCGAGCAGCAGCGTCTCGGTGATCAGCGCCTGTGCGCGTCCCAGCTCTTGATAGATGTCACCCATCTCGTGCACCAGTGCCGGCACCAGCCGATACATCAGTGGCTCCTTGGCACCGAGCATGTGCGCATGGCGCATGGCGCGGCGCATGATGCGGCGAAGCACGTAGCCGCGCCCTTCGTTGGACGGCAGCACGCCGTCGGCAATGAGAAAGCTTGTGGCGCGTAAATGATCGGCGATGACGCGATGCGACACCTTGTGTTCGCCTTTGGCCGCCACGCCCGTCGCCGCAACGGAAGCTGCGATCAACGCCTTGAACAGGTCGATCTCGTAATTATCGTGCGTGCCCTGTAGCACCGCCGCGAGCCGCTCCAGCCCCATGCCGGTGTCGACGGAGTGCTTTGGCAGGTCGACGCGCTCTCCGGGGCCAACCTGCTCGTATTGCATGAACACGAGGTTCCAGATCTCGACGAACCGGTCGCCATCTTCATCGGGCGAGCCGGGCGGTCCTCCTGCGATCTTCTCCCCGTGGTCATAGAAGATTTCCGAACTCGGCCCGCACGGACCCGTGGCGCCCATCTGCCAGAAATTATCGGCGGTGGCGATGCGCAGGATCTTGTCGCTGCCAAACCCTGTAACCTTCTCCCAGATGCGATAGGCCTCGTCGTCCTCATGATAGACGGTGATCACCAGGCGCTTCTTGTCGAGGGCGAAGTCCTTGACCAGCAGGTCCCAGGACAACTTGATCGCGCGCTCCTTGAAGTAGTCGCCAAAGGAGAAGTTGCCCAGCATCTCAAAAAACGTGTGGTGGCGCGCGGTATAACCCACGTTGTCGAGATCGTTGTGTTTGCCACCCGCGCGCACACATTTCTGCGAGCTGACCGCCGTCTTATGGTCCCGGCTCTCCTGGCCGGTGAACACGTTCTTGAACGGCACCATGCCCGCGTTGGTAAACATCAACGTGGGGTCGTTACGCGGCACGAGCGGAGCCGACGGCACGACCTCGTGGCCGTGCTTCACAAAGTAGTCCAGGAACGCTTTACGGATCTCGTTGACGCCGGTCATCTGGTCTCGGGGGCTATATGGCAAACGCCGCACACCCCGAAGGATGGCGGCAGGCAGACTATCCGTCGGGGATTGCGGCCCCACATGTCAAGGGCTGAGAGCCTTTGGCCCCCAGCGGACCGGCCGTCAAAACGGCACAGGTCCGCCGGCTTTCAATCACCGCTTGGCGCGGGTGGCCTTCTTCGGGCCGGCATCTTCGACGTCAGGCAGGACGCCATCCTCGTCGGGCTCCTCCTCGACGGCCTCACCAGGTTCTGGCTCGACCAGCATTTTATCGACAATCAGCCCGGCGTTGCTGCGCACGGCGTTTTCAATCGCACGCGCCACCTTCGGATTCTCCTTAAGGAACGATTTGACGTTCTCACGTCCTTGGCCGATGCGGTTCCCATCATGGGAGAACCACGCACCCGCCCGTTCCACGATCCCCGCCTTCACGCCGAGATCGATAAGCTCGCCGACCTTGGAGATGCCCTCACCATACATAATGTCGAACTCGACCTGTTTGAACGGCGGGGCCACCTTGTTCTTGACCACCTTGACGCGCGTCTGATTGCCGACGACCTCATCGCGATCCTTGATCTGTCCGATGCGGCGAATATCGAGGCGCACCGATGCATAGAATTTCAGCGCGTTGCCGCCCGTCGTCGTCTCCGGGTTGCCGAACATGATGCCGATCTTCATGCGGATCTGGTTGATGAAGATCACCATGCAGCGCGATTTTGAGATCGACGCGGTGAGCTTTCTCAGCGCCTTACTCATCAAGCGCGCCTGCATGCCGGGCTGCATGTCGCCCATCTCGCCTTCGAGCTCCGCCCTGGGAGTCAAGGCTGCCACCGAGTCGATGACGAGCACGTCAATTGCGCCGGAGCGCACCAGCGTATCGGTGATCTCCAAGGCCTGCTCGCCGGTATCGGGCTGCGAAATCAGCAGGTCCTGGACCTTCACGCCGAGCTTGCCGGCATAGACGGGATCGAGCGCGTGCTCCGCGTCGATGAACCCGCAGATCCCGCCCTTCTTCTGCGCCTCCGCCAAGACGTGCAGGGCGAGCGTCGTTTTGCCCGAGGATTCGGGGCCATAGATCTCAACCACGCGCCCGCGCGGCAGCCCGCCGATGCCCAGCGCGATGTCGAGCCCTAAAGAACCCGTCGAGATCACCTCCACATCGAAGGAGCGGTCGTCGGCGCCAAGGCGCATAATCGAGCCCTTGCCGTGCATCTTTTCGATCTGGGCGAGTGCGTGCTCAAGCGCTTTATTTTTGTCCATGGCGCCCCCCTCGACCACACGGAGTTCTGGCCTCATCGTCATGTCGGTCCACCTTATGGCATGCGTTGCGTGTTCTCAATTTCGACTCATGTGTACACCTTTTGTTCTTGTGTGTCTAGGTGGGCTGCCCCCAGGCGCACAAACAAAGATTGTCGGTTTCCGCCGAGAGGACTCTTCTGTGCCACCGCCGCTCGGCAGAGTTCAATACCTTGCTCATGAGGGCCAGGAATAAGTCACGCCGCCCTTTAC
>JAUWCP010000069.1 GCA_030609245.1 Hyphomicrobium sp. | reverse complement strand
CTCCGGCCGCTTCCATGCTGATCGGCCTCAGCCTCGCGCTCTCTTCCACGGCGATCGTAATCGAATTGTTGGCGCGCCAGCAGCGTCTGCACACGGTGACGGGCCGCACCAGCTTTTCTATCTTGCTATTGCAGGACCTCGCGGTCGTGCCGCTGTTAATCCTGGTGGCCATCCTCGGTCCCGATAGCGAGGGCACGCTGGTCGGCGGCTTGCTCTTGGCCATCGCGCAAGCCTTATTTGTCATTGCCGCGATTGCGATTGTCGGCTCGGCCATCCTGCGCCCGCTGTTCCGGCTCGTGGCGTCGGCCGACAGCACAGAGTTGTTTGTGGCGGCAGCGCTGCTGGTTGCCGTCGGCAGCGGAATCGTCACCGCGTCTGCGGGACTATTCATGGCGCTTGGCGCGTTTGTCGCCGGGTTGTTGCTCGCCGAGACCGAGTATCACCATGCCATTCAGGCCACGATAGATCCCTTCAAGGGTCTCCTGCTCGGTGTGTTCTTTTTCTCCGTCGGCATGAGCCTCGACATTGCTCTCATCGCCAGCAATCCGCTTCCCATCGCCGCTGGCGTCATCGGTCTCATCTCCATTAAAGCGGCCGTGCTGGTCGGATTGTTGCGGTTGTTTCGGGTGCCGTGGGCGGCGACGGCCAAGACTGCGCTGCTGTTGGCCGCCGGCGGTGAGTTTGCATTCATTGTGGTCGGGCTTGCCGTCGCTAAGGACATTGTCGCGTCCGACACCGGTGCCATCGTTCTGGCCATCACGGCTTTGTCGATGGCGATGATCCCGGTGCTTGACTTCATCGGTAAACGTATTGGGGAACGGTTTGCCGAGCCGCACGAACCCCGTCCCGCGCTGACGGAATTGCCGCCGCAGAAGGGTGTGGAGGCCATCGTCGTTGGCTGCGGGCGCGTGGGGCGGCTTCTCTCCGAGATGCTCACCCGGCACGACATCAAGCACATTCTGATCGAAAGCGATCCGGCGGCTGTTACCAGGTGCCGGCAGAAGGGGCTGCCGGTTTATTTCGGTGATGCCACGAACGCACAGTTCTTGAAACGATGTGGGATCATCTTGGCGAAGGGCGTGGTCGTAACGATCAACAAGCCGTCCGTTGTCGAGGAGATCGTTACGACAGTGCGCGCGCTGCGCGAAAAGATCCTCATCGTTGCCCGCGCCAGCGATGCCGAACACGCCCGCCACCTCTATAAGCTGGGCGTGAGCGATGCCGTGCCTGAAACGATTGAGGCTAGCTTGCAGGTGACCGAGGCAACGCTCGTTGGGCTTGGGGTGCCAACCGGTCCCGTCATTGCGTCGATCCATGAGAAGCGTGATGAGTTTCGTGAGGCGCTACAAGGCGCGGCCGGGCGTCCGACGCGGGGCTTGCGCGCTAGTGAAACAAAAAAGGCGACATAGGCCGGTGCTCAGCGCATTGATCGGACAGGCCGGCCTGGCACAAAGAAGCATCAAACCGTTTTTGCCATGGCGGCTTTGAGGTTGGTATCGACCTTGTCGAGGAAGCCGGTGGTCGACAGCCACTTCTGCTCGTCACCGACCAGCAACGCCAGGTCCTTGGTCATGTAGCCGGCCTCGACCGTGTCGGTGCAAACCTTTTCCAACGTTGCCGCGAAGCGTGCGAGTGCCTCGTTGTTGTCGAGTTTGGCACGGTGGGCCAGACCGCGCGTCCAGGCGAAGATCGAGGCAATGGAATTAGTAGACGTTTCCTTGTCTTTTTGATGCTCGCGATAGTGCCGGGTAACGGTGCCGTGCGCGGCTTCCGCTTCGACCGTCTTGCCGTCGGGCGACATAAGAACGCTGGTCATAAGACCCAGTGAACCGAAGCCTTGCGCGACGATGTCTGACTGCACGTCGCCGTCATAGTTTTTGCACACCCACACATATCCGCCCGACCACTTTAAGGCCGCGGCCACCATGTCGTCGATCAAGCGATGCTCGTAGGTGAGATTACGTTTCTTGAACTCAGCGGCAAACTCCGCATCGAATACCTCCTGGAATAAATCTTTGAAGCGGCCGTCGTAAGCCTTGAGGATGGTGTTCTTGGTGGAAAGGTAGACGGGATAGTTGCGCGTCAGACCGTAGTTGAGGGAGGCGCGCGCAAAGTCGCGGATGGAGTCGTCGAGATTGTACATGGCCAAGGCCACGCCGCTGCTCGGCGCTTGAAACACCTCTTTCTCGATAACCGTGCCATTCTTGCCGGTGAATTTGATCGTCAGACTGCCAGCCTCCGGAAACAGAAAGTCGGTGGCGCGGTACTGGTCGCCGTAGGCATGACGGCCGATTATGATGGGCTCAGTCCAACCGGGCACCAGCCGGGGTACGTTGCGGCAAATAATGGGTTCGCGGAAGATCACGCCGCCTAAGATGTTGCGGATCGTGCCGTTGGGGCTGCGCCACATCTTCTTGAGGCCGAACTCTTCAACGCGGGCCTCGTCCGGCGTGATGGTTGCGCACTTGACGCCAACGCCGTGTTTCTTGATGGCATGGGCCGCATCGATGGTGATCTGATCGTCCGTCTTATCTCGGCTCTCAATCCCAAGGTCGTAGTATTCGAGCGTCAGGTCGAGGTAAGGATGGATGAGCTTGTCTTTGATCAGCTTCCAGATGATGTGAGTCATCTCGTCGCCGTCGAGTTCGACGACGGTGCCGGTCACCTTTATCTTCTGCATGAACGAGCCTCAGAACGGGGGGCAGGACAATTTGACGGGGCGCACCATATCTGCGCCGCTTGAGCGCAACAAGAGAGGAGCGACGGTGACGCTAACGCAGGCAATAACGGTCGTTAGCGACGCAGATGGGCGCCTAGAACCCCGCGTCGCGGGAAGTAACGTATGCGTTGCCGCCGTGGTTGATGCTTGCCACGAGATGACGATCGATGCAGGGCTGGCGCACCTGGACATTCCTGGCCTCGACCGAACCACGCTAGAGCCGGTGCTCACCTACTGTGCGCAAGAGCTCTGCATAGCAGATGAGGTATCGTGTCCCGGTTGCCGGCGGCGCATGGAGACAGAGGGTATTGGGAGCTTCGATGACTTCGTGGCGCGCCACCGAGAGATCGTGATCGGTGATGGCGCGGTGCGGGTCACGGGCAATGGCGAACGGACCCTGCACACAGAAAGTCTTAAGACGCTCGCGGAGAACTGGTCGGGCGAGAAGTACTGGTACTGGGCACGGCGCGTCATACGCAAGCTACGGCACGGTATCCGCCGCGCGCAAAAGCAAGGCGAGGCGTTTGCTGATGAGGGTGAGTCGCCGGCGGTGATCCTGATGGAGCCGCAGCTCGCCGACAATATCGGTATGGTTGCTCGCGCCATGGCGAATTTTGGCCTCGATACTTTGCGCCTTATCGCGCCGCGCGACGGCTGGCCCAACGAGAAGGCGCGCATTGCCGCCTCAGGCGCGAACTTCGTCATCGACGAGGGGACAGCCTTTCCCTCGCTCGAGGGGGCCATAGGCGACCTCAATTGGCTGGCGGCGACCACCGCGCGCCAGCGAGATTTGCTCAAACCCGTGATGACGCCGGTCGAGGCCATTGCCGAGATGCGCACGCGCATTGCGCGGGGTGAGCGCTGCGGGGTGTTGTTCGGCCGGGAGCGCAGCGGCCTTTCGACGGCGGAGGTCTCGAACGCGGACGCGCTCGTCATGATCCCCGTCAATAAGCACTTTGCGTCGCTTAATCTCGCCCAGGCTGTGCTGATTCTCGGCTACGAGTGGATGCGCACCAGCGAGGCGCAAAGCTTGGGCCGGGTCACGACCTACGAGGCTCCGATTATGGCGGGTCTCAATCTGCGCGACGACCGGCTGGCGACCAAGGAGGAGCTATTGGGCCTCTTTGAGCACTTGGAGGGGGAATTGGAGCGGTTAGGGTTCTTCAATCCTCCCGAACGCCGGCCGGCCGTGGTGCGCAATCTCCGCACCATGTTGTCGCGAATGGGCCCGACAGAGCAGGAGGTACGCACACTACGTGGCATTGTTGCAACGCTCGCACAGGGCAAGGGACTCGGGAGAAAACCGCCCTCTTAGTCCGCCATCATGTGGCCAAGTTTAGGGCTGAGCGATGCCCCTACAAGAGGCAGGGAATGCGCACGGTGATCGCCCAACGGCAGCGCACATACAACAAATGTAACTAAGTCACAAAAAGGGCGGTTTCAGGAGATGTGGAACATGAGAATGGCGGGGTGGACTTGGGCTTGCGGGGCACTCCTGGCAGCCGGCGCTGTGTTGGCGCCTGTCAATGCTCAGGAGCTAAGCGAAAAGGCCACACAGACGTTCATGGAATATGCATGGCAGCTAACCCCTGCGGCATTCACGAAGCCAGACGGCACCACCATACAGATCGACAAGAAAAAGAGGGGCGACGTGATGGTGCCGCTCGACGTCGCGCGCAAGGTTATCCGGGCAGGGCGCTTGTCGGCGCACGCTCAGGTCTGCGAGCTGGCACAAGATCAGTCGGACAATCACAATTCGCTTATGCGGCGCCATTTGCAGAGCAAAAAGTGGACGCCTCAGCAGCTCGTGTATATCAACCAGCTGCATCTGACCACGGTGATGCTGCTCACGGGCCGTATTATGCTGGTTGAGAAGCAGGGCGACAAGGAAGTGGTTGTCGAGGAAGAGAAGAGGAAAGCACAGACCTGTTCGGAAGAGCAGAAGCAGAAGGTAAAGGAATTGATCGCTGCCTACGTGAAGAGCGGACCGTCGCTGGCCTCGAAGGCGGCTTCTGCCAGGGCCACCGATGCACAGCCCGCCGCGGCCGCTCCCGTTAAGAAGGAATAGAGCGCGAAGCGACGTGGTGCACAGGCGCCTGAACCCCGGTCTACACTGAGCCCGGTTGACGGCGGGCGCGCACACCGTTATTTAGCCGCTTCAGAGCGCGGGTCATGGCAATGGCCCGCGTTCGATTGCGCACCTGCGGTGGCACTTGGAGATTGTGCCGCCTGTCGGTCCCACAGGGTTTCGGCCCTTCGGGACAGAGGAAGGGGCGCTCCACGATGCAAGAGCAAATTAAACCGTTGGAGTGCTGTTAATGACAAAGCGCATCCGCGCCAAACATAAGATCGACCGTCGCCTCGGCGAGAATATCTGGGGCCGGCCAAAGAGCCCAATCAATAGACGCGAGTCCCGTCCGGGCCAGCACGGCGAGCGCCGTCGCCAGAAGCTGTCGGATTACGGCCAACAGCTCAGAGCTAAGCAGAAGCTCAAGGGCTACTACGGCAACCTCACGGAGCGGCAGTTCCACCGCATCTACACTGAGGCGGTGCGGGCCAGGGGCTCCACGTCGGAGCACGTGATTGGACTTTTGGAGCGCCGTCTCGATGCGCTCGTCTATCGCGCCAAGTTCGTGCCAACTGTTTTTGCCGCGCGCCAGTTCGTGAGTCACGGCCACGTCAAGGTCAACGGCCGCCGGGTTACGATCCCGAGCTTTCGTTGCCGCATCGGTGACTTTGTCGAAGTGACGGAAAAGGCGCGCCAACTTGCGCTGGTGCTCGAAGCAATTAAGAGCCCAGAGCGCGACGTGCCCGAATACGTTGAAACCGACCACAACAAGATGACCGCGAAGCTTAATCGCGTCCCCGCATTGGCCGACGTGCCCTACCCGGTACACATGGAGCCGAATCTGGTGGTCGAGTTCTACTCGCGCTAAGCATTCTAGAAATTCAACGGCGAGGGCCCGGCCGGTTGGCGCGGGCCCTTTTGCTTTCTTCGTATGCAACGGCGGCGTAGAGGCCGGCGCCCACTTTCTATTGTCACTCAAACCGTTCCGTGAGGCTGTGGGCAGCAGGTAGCGCCTTTTCACACCGGCCGGTGGCGGCGCCCCGGATTGGTGGGCAACGTCACGACATCGCCGGCAGGGGCTTGCGGCCGCGCTGGCGCGGGCACGGTGTTAGCCCAGGCGTAGGCGAGCATGGTGATCAAGGCCGACGCGGCGAAGAAATAAACGCCCGGCATCACCACCGCTTCCGTGTAACCGGACGAGTTCACAAAGAAAATCATCAACGCCAAAACCATGACATCGGTCATGGAGTAACGCCCGAGCCATTCCATGGTCGAGAACGATCTCCGGCGGAACTCGGGCGAGAGGTCAGGCGAGGTGACGAGCGTCAACAAGTAGAAGAGTTTGAGGAAGGGGAAAAAGATCGAAACGGCAAACACCACCGTACAAAGGAAATACTCGTTGCTCTCGTACAGCGCGTAGATGATGGACAGGATCGAGTGCTCGGCGCTCCACACGTATACGGTGGTGAAACGGATGACTGGAAGAATGATGCCGAGGACGAAAAAGACCGTTGCCAGGATGATCAGGAAGCTCAGAAGAAAATTACGCAAGGGCGAAAGCACCTTGGGCACGCGTGGCTCAATGCTCACAGCCGTTGCCGTGGCGACGTCGGTCTTTAGCCAGGCATAAGACAGGATCATCAGGACGACCGCAGCCGTGAAGTAATAGACGGCCGGCAGGCTGGCGGCGTCATACACGCCCTGGCTCTTGAGGAAAAAGATGGTGAGCGCCAACACGAGTACATCGTGCATCGACCACTTACCGATCCACTCGATTGTCCTTAAGCGCTTCGCTTGCCTTGTTAACTCGGCAGCGGGCAGCGTGGAGACGAGAAGAAGATAGAGCAGTTTGATAATGGGAAATATGATCGAAAAGACGAGAATAATGACGCCGAGAAACGTCTGACCGTCGCGCAGCAAGACTCCCACGGTGGAGATCAACGAATACTCGCTGGTCCAGAAGAAGAAACTCGTCAGCTTTATGATGGGCAGGGTGAGGCCAAGCGCAAGGCAGACAGCCGCGCCGATGATGGCAAGGCTCAAAAGAAAACGTCGGCCACCCAACTGCATGGTTTCGTTAAGTCTCCGACGAAGGCCGGTCTGTTAAGGCCGGACGGTTCACTCCAATCTTTAGTGAAATGTGGGGCGGCGGCGAAACTAGGGCGTTCGGCTGCCTCCGGCTACGCCGTCATCTTGGACTTGTCGTAGCCAATACCCTTCTCGTCGAAGAGCTGCGTGAGTTCACCGGCCTGGTACATTTCGCGGACAATGTCGCAGCCGCCGACAAACTCGCCCTTGATGTAGAGCTGGGGGGTTGTGGGCCAGTTGGTGAAGACTTTGATGCCTTCGCGGATGCTCATGTCGTCTAGCACATTGATGTCTTTGTAACTGACGCCGAGGTGACCGAGGATCTGTGCAACTTGCGACGAAAATCCGCACTGCGGCATCTGGCTCGTTCCCTTCATGAAGAGAACGACATCGTTCTGCGCGATCGTCTTGCGGATCCAGTCCTGCACGTCTTGCTGTGGGCTCATAAAGTGGTCCTTCCAAAGTATGCGTGGCCGATCAGGCCGCGTCTGGCTTCGAATGTGGGATGACATGGCACCAAGTCAATCTTTTGGTATGGCCGTCGTCAATGCCAAAGCGTGCAGCGCATCGCCCATACGCCCGCCGAGCGCCTCGTAGACCATCTGGTGTTGCTGCACGCGGGTCTTGCCCTTGAAGTCGCTCGCTACGATGTGGGCGGCGTAGTGGTCGCCATCACCAGCCAGATCCCGGATCTCGATCAAGGCATCGGGGAACTTGGCTTTGATCAGCCGCTCGATTTCGCCAGCATCCATGGCCATGGGGGTAGGGTCTCCTTTAGGGCTGCTAGAATAAGCCGAACGCGCCGAGGCTGCAGCTGTTAGTTGCCGCGGCCAGAATTACGGGGCTGCCATGAAATCAGGCAGCCATGCCTCGTGGGCCACCCTTAGATCGTCCAGCGGTAGCGGGTCTTCGCCCTTGAGCACAAGCGCATCGCCGCCCGTTCGCGCGATGATGCGAGCCTGCAGGGCAAGCAGCCTCGCGCGATCAAGGACCTCTTCGGCACGCATGGGATCAACGCACAGCACATAGCGGCCTTGGTCCTCTCCGAACCAAACGGCGTGGCCTGGCAGCTTGCCCTCATAGGGGAAGAGCTCAACACCGAGATTGCCGGCGAGCGCCATCTCCGCAATCGCAACCAGCAAGCCACCATCGGACGTATCATGGACGGCTGACACGTTGCCTTCGCGGATCAGCGCGCGCACAAGGCGCCCGGCTTTAATCTCGTCGGCAAGATCGATCGGCGGAGGTGCGCCTTCCAACTTGCCCGCAGCGATCTCTTGATAAAGCGATTGGCCCAGGTGGCCGCGTTCGCGCCCGAGGACGATGAGAAGGTCGCCTTCCTGGTTCAGAGCGATGTCCGCCGTTGCGGCGACATCGGGGATGACACCGACACCGCCTATGGCGGGCGTGGGCGGAATGCCGACGCCGTTTGTCTCATTGTAGAGCGACACATTTCCCGAGACGACGGGATAATCGAGCGCGTTGCAGGCTTCGGCCATGCCCTTGATGGCACCGACGAACTGGCCCATCACCTCGGGCCTCTCTGGATTTGCAAAGTTGAGATTGTCGGTAATCGCGAGAGGGTCGGCACCGACGGCGATGAGATTGCGCCACGTCTCGACCACGGCCTGCTTGGTGCCCATGACAGGATCGGCTGCAACGTAACGCGGAGTGACGTCGCAGGTCAGCGCGATGCCCTTAGATGTGCCGTGCACGCGCACAATGCCGGCATTGCCGCCCGGGCGCTGCACGGTATCGCCCATCACCATGTGGTCGTACTGCTCCCAGATCCAGCGGCGTGAGCACAGTGCAGGGCCGGCCATCATCGTCTTCAAGGTGCCCAGAATGGTTTCGGGAGCCGGCACCCATTCGGGCAGGATCATCTTAGGGACAGCCGGCGGGAACCAGGGCCGCTCGTAGATAGGCGCGGAGTTGGCGAGCGTGGTGACGGGAATGTCGGCCTCGGTCCGGCCCTGATGCGTCACGACCATGCGGCCGGTATCTGTTGTGGCGCCGACGACAGCGAAGTCGAGCTCCCACTTTTTGAAGATGGCTTCTGCCTCGGCTTCCGAGCCCGGCTTGAGCACCATCAGCATGCGCTCCTGACTTTCAGAAAGCATCATCTCGTAGGCGGTCATGTTCGCTTCGCGCTGGGGTACGCGATCGAGGTCCAGGGCGATGCCAACGCCCCCCTTGTCGGCCATTTCGCAGCTCGATGAGGTGAGGCCGGCCGCGCCCATGTCCTGGATGGCGACGATCACATCCTTGTCCATGAGTTCCAGGCAGGCCTCGATCAAAAGCTTTTCGGTAAACGGATCGCCGACTTGGACGGTGGGGCGTTTCTCATCCGACTTTTCGTCGAACTCAGCCGACGCCATGGTGGCGCCGTGGATGCCGTCGCGCCCCGTTTTCGAGCCGACATAGACGACCGGCAAACCAACGCCCTTGGCGGCGGAATAGAAGATCTTGTCTGAGCGTGCCAGGCCAACGCACATGGCGTTGACGAGGATGTTGTTGTTGTAGCCGGCATCGAAATTTGTCTCGCCCCCCACGGTGGGCACGCCGACGCAATTGCCATAGCCGCCGATGCCGGCGACGACACCCGAAACAAGGTGCCTGGTCTTGGGGTGGGCAGGATCGCCAAAGCGCAGCGCATTGAGATTGGCGATTGGGCGCGCGCCCATCGTGAACACGTCGCGCATGATACCGCCGACGCCGGTTGCCGCGCCCTGATAGGGCTCAATGTAGCTCGGGTGGTTGTGGCTCTCCATCTTGAAGACGCAGGCATAACCGTCGCCGAGATCGACAATGCCAGCGTTCTCGCCGGGGCCCTGGATAACTTGCGGGCCGGAGGTAGGAAGCGTCTTGAGCCACACGCGCGACGATTTATACGAGCAGTGCTCACTCCACATCACCGAGAAGATGCCAAGCTCCGTTAGGCGCGGCTCCCGCCCGAGAATCTTGAGTAGCCGCTGGTACTCGCCGCTGGTGAGCCCGTGCTCGGCGACGATCTCTGGCGTGATCTCAGGCGTGGTTTGCGTCTTGGCATCCATGCACGGTGGCTCGGGCGCGACTCATGGGGAGAAAGTGCGCTTATAGCGACCGGGTGTGCCGTTGTCGCCCCTGGGTGAATTGGGCGCACGGGCCGGTGAACAAGTACACGCAGTGATGGTGACGGAGCCACTGCCCGAATGGGTGGGAAGAGGGGAGTGCCGCGACAGTTACGCGCTGCAGA
>JAUWCP010000315.1 GCA_030609245.1 Hyphomicrobium sp. | reverse complement strand
TAAAACCAGACCCTGGGAATCCGCAAGAGTTGTATCTGCAATCCTTGCAGGCGCTGGGCATTGATCCCCAGGAACATGATATCCGCTTTGTGGAAGATAATTGGACTTCTCCCGCGTTGGGCGCGTGGGGGCTCGGCTGGGAAGTGTGGTGCGACGGCATGGAAGTGTCGCAGTTCACTTACTTCCAGCAGGTCGGTGGGTTCGATTGCGAGGTCGTTTCAGCCGAGATCACATACGGACTAGAGCGGCTCGCCATGTACGTTCAGGGCGTCGACCGCGTCTACGACTTGAGCTTCAACGGTCGCACGGATGCGCGACGTCTTTCCTACGGCGATATCTTTTTGCAGGCCGAGCAGGAGTATTCGCGCTTCAACTTCGAATACGCCGATACCGAGCTACTGCAACAACACTTCAAGGATGCCGAGAAGGAGTGCCAAGCGCTGCTTGAGCAGGGCGAAAGTGACGCCTGCCACGAAATGGCGCTTCCCGCTTACGACCAATGCATCAAAGCCTCGCACGTGTTCAATTTATTGGATGCGCGCGGCGTCATCTCGGTAACGGAGCGTCAAAGCTACATCCTGCGCGTGCGCGAGATGGCCAAGGCCTGCTGCGCGGCGTGGCTCAAAACCGAGGGAGGAGGCGCATAATGTCGCCGTCGATCGTTGGCGCGCTGATTGCGGGCATCCCTGCGGTCATTATCGCGTACCTTGCGCTATGGCGCCGGGCAGCGCCGGTGTTTTGGTTCGCGCTGGCACTGATCATTGTCGGTCTTGGCTACCTCGCAGCGACAGGTGCTACGGCCGACATCGCAAACTTCTTCTTGGGTCAGTCTCTGGCCTCACAGTCCGCCGGCATGCCGGCATAGCGGTCACAAACGATGCCTGAGCTTCTGCTCGAACTATTTTCTGAAGAGATCCCTGCACGCTTGCAAGCGCGTGCGGCCGACGACTTGCGCCGCCTCGTTGCCGATGGCTTGAAAGCGCGCGGGCTTGAGATCGGCGAGGCTGAGTCCTTTGCCACGCCGCAACGGTTGGCGCTCGTCATCGACGATGTTCCCGCGAAATCACCAGCCGTGTCGGAGGAGCGCAAAGGCCCGCGCGTCGGCGCGCCTGAAGCTGCCGTGAAGGGCTTCTTAAAGGCAGCCGGACTTGCGGCGCTGTCTGAAGCTGACGTGGTCAAGGACGAAAAGAAGGGCGACTACTACGTCGCGCGCACCAAGAAGCCGGGCCGCAAGGCGGCCGAAATCATTGCTGAGGTTGTCACCGAGACGGTTCTGCAGTTCCCGTGGCCGAGGTCCATGCGCTTTAATCGGTTCCTGGACAATGGCGCCGAGCTGCGCTGGATCCGCCCGCTGCATTCGATCGTCTGTCTGCTCGGCGGCAAGGTCGTGCCCTTTGAAATTGCCGGGGTCAAATCCGGCAAGACGACGAGCGGCCACCGCTTCCTCGGCAATGAACCCTTCACCGTGAAAGACTTTGCCGACTACGAAAAGCAGCTCAAAAAGCACAAAGTGATCCTCGATGCCGCCCGGCGCGCGGAGATCATCGCTGATGAAGCGCGTGCGCTCGCCAAGGACGCCAAGCTTGCCCTTGTAGAGGACGAAGCTTTGCTGGCCGAGAACGCCGGGCTCACCGAATGGCCCGTGGTTCTCATGGGAGCGTTCGACAAATCATTCCTGAAAGTGCCGGCCGAGTGCCTCATCACGTCGATGAAGACGCACCAGAAGTGCTTCTCGCTGCGTGAGCCGCGCTCCAAGAAACTCACCAACAAGTTTCTGCTCGTGTCCAATCTGAAGACAAAGGATGGAGGCAAGAAGATCGTTGCCGGCAACGAGAAGGTGATTGCTGCCAGGCTGGCTGATGCCAAGTTCTTCTGGGAGCAGGATCTGAAGCGCCCGCTGGATGAAATGGCGAACGCGCTTGATCGCATCACGTTCCACGAAAAGCTTGGGTCCCAGAAGCAGCGCGTGGAACGCATCGCGGAGTTGGCGTTTCAGATCGCGGGATCTGTGGACGCGGCACCGGAAGATGCG
Organism: Hyphomicrobium sp.; assembly: GCA_030609245.1. GTDB lineage: Bacteria > Pseudomonadota > Alphaproteobacteria > Rhizobiales > Hyphomicrobiaceae > Hyphomicrobium_A. The sequence goes on along the minus strand of JAUWCP010000315.1, from coordinate 545 downwards.
CGGCGTGCCGCGCAATTGTGCAAGGCCGATCTCGTCTCGGGCATGGTCGGCGAGTTCCCCGAGTTGCAGGGCTTGATGGGCCGCTATTATGCGGAAGCCGCCGGTACCAAGCCCGAAATCGCGCGCGCGCTCGAGCTGCACTACAAGCCGAAGGGCCCAACGGACATCGTGCCGAAAGAGGACGAGGGCGACGCGGTTTCCCTCGCGGTCGCGCTCGCCGATAAGCTCGATACGCTCGTTGGCTTCTGGGCCATTGGTGAGAAGCCCACGGGTTCGGGCGATCCCTATCAGCTTCGGCGGGCAGCGCTGGGCATCATCCGCATCGTCTTGGAAAATGATCTGCGTGTACCACTACTCGTCCCGATGATAACCGCACTATTTGACTTATTTGACCATATTGGCGCTCGCAAGATTGTTGCCAGCTATAAGGCGGCTGATGCAATAACCAAAGAACTGGACCTTGTTGAGGACACGTCGCATCTGATGGGGGTATTCCTGAAGCAGCGTGACAAGTCTATTTCTCACGCCGAGCACAGGAAAGCAGC
>JAUWCP010000238.1 GCA_030609245.1 Hyphomicrobium sp. | reverse complement strand
GCGCTCGTCTTAATTTTAAGTGCCGCGATCCGCGCCTCCGGGATCTTGCAGCGTCTGATCCGACACCTGGAGCCGATCCTGCAGCGGCCCAATCTGCAGGTTTTTGTATTCGTGGCGCTGGTGACCGTGCTCTCAGGGTTTATGAACAACGTGGGCGCGCTCGCGATCCTGATGCCCGTTGCGATCAGTTTTGCAGAGAAGGCGGGCCGCTCGCCGGCGACGCTGCTTATGCCGCTTTCATTTGGCTCGCTATTGGGGGGGCTCACGACCCTCATCGGCACCCCACCCAACCTGCTAATTTCCTCGGTGCGCCAGGATATTGTCGGCGAGCCCTTCTCCATGTTCGACTTCACGCCGGTCGGTGTCGGCATCGCCCTCGTCGGGCTTGCCTACCTAACATTTGCCTGGCGGCTTCTTCCTGAAGATCGAAGTGGTGCACCTGCCCCCGAAAAACGGTTCCACATCGAGGATTACTTAACGGAGGCGCGTATCACGGCAGACTCCTCCCTCGTCGGCAAGACGGTGCGCGACGTGGAGAAGATGGGAGAGGACGATATCACGGTCGTGTCGATCATCCGCACGAACGATCGCCGCTTGGCGCCGGCAGGCTGGACCAAATTGCGCGAAGACGACGTTCTCCTACTCGAAGCGGATTCTACCGTCTTGAAGAGCGTTGTTGACGAGGCGAAGCTGGATCTCATCGGCGACGAGAGCATCGACCCCGCCCGTATCCGCTCTGAGCAAGTCGGTATCGTTGAAGCGGTCATAACAAGAGGGTCACCTCTGATTGGCCGCTCGCCGAAAGGCACGCTGCTGCATAGCTATGGCGTCAATCTATTGGCCCTGAGCCGCCAAGGGCGCCGCTCCGCTGCACGCCTTGCCCGCCAACGTCTTCGGGAGGGTGACGTTGTTGTGCTCCAGGGCGATTTGGAGCAGATGCCAAGGACGCTTGGCGAACTTGGTGCTTTGCCGCTCGCGGAAAGAAACATCAAACTTGGCCAGCCGGCACAAGTCGCACTCCCAGTCGGGGTGATGGCGGCCGCGGTGATCCTGACCTCGACTGGTGTTCTGCCCGTGGCGATCGCATTCCTCATGGCAGTCGCGGTGCTTGCCGTCTTTCAAGTGATGCGCCTGACTGACATGTACCAAGCCATCGACGGTTCGATCATCGTGCTCATGGCGGCTCTCATCCCCGTCACTGAGGCCATGAAGACGACGGGGTTGGCGGAGCTGCTCGCCGCGTCAATCGCAGTTGCGGGTGCCAGCCTGCCACCCATTGCCATGCTTGCTCTCGTATTTGTGGCAACCATGTTGATTACGCCCATACTCAACAACGCCGCGACCGTCCTGCTCATGGGGCCGATCGCCGCCGGCTTCGCCATGAAGCTGGGGTTAAACATCGATTCATTTCTTATGGCTGTTGCGATCGCGGCCTCATGCGAGTTCCTCACCCCCTTCGGACATCAGTCGAACATGCTTGTGATGGGACCTGGTGGCTATCGCTTTGGTGACTACGCGCGCCTCGGCGTGCCGCTATCGATCATTGTCGCCGTCGTTGCGATACCGCTGATCGCGCTCGTGTGGCCGATGACCCCGTAGTAAAGGCGCGACCGTCATTCAGCCTTGTTGCCGGCAGCCAAGAGATCCTTTGCACGCAGAAACTCTCGCGCAACCGTGCGCGGGCTTTTCTTCTCGCCGTCCACTTGCCAGTTGAGCGCCCGCATCGTCTTGTCATCCAGCAGGTCCGTGAGTGGTGCGAGCACCGTGCGAAGCTCGGGGTACGCCTCCAAAACGGCTTCCCGCACCACGGGCGCCGCGAAGTAGGGCGGGAAGGCATGACGATCGTCCTCTAGCAGAATCAGATTGTAGGCGTCGATCCGCCCGTCCGTTGCGTAGGCAGAGACAACATCCACTTCTCCCCCGGCAACGGCGCGATACATCAGCGCGGCATCCAGATCGAAAACTTGCCCGAAGCTGAGGCCGTAGGCCTTGCGCAGACCCGGGTAGCCGTCCGGACGCTGGGAGAACTCCGGCGTGAAACCTGCGCGTAGGCCGCCGGCGTCCGCCACCAGATCGGAAATGGTCGCCCATCCGCGTGACCGCGCATTCTCCGACGTCACCGCAAGCGCATACGTATTGTTGATTTTGAAGGGCTTCAGCCAGATGAGGTGAAAGCGTTCCGCATAGACCTCGCGCACGTATGCGAGCACGCGATCGGGATCTGTGATTGTTTTGGCGCCAAGGATCGTCGTCAGAGCCGTGCCGGTATACTCCACGTAAAGATCGATCTCGCCCTCTATGAGCGCCTTGTGCACGATCATCGTGCCGCCAAAGCCAAACCGGCGATCCACTCTCAGATCGGTCTTAGCCTCGATGAGCTGCGCGATCATCTCGCCTAGAACCTCAGACTCGCTAAAGTTCTTTGCGCCGATGCGCAGCGTTTCCTGTCCCCCTCTTGTCGAACCCTGCATTGCGGCGGGCAGTCCGCCTGACGTGGACCAGTACGCTATGGCGCCGACAATGAGGATGAGTGCTGGCAGTGCCGTGGCGATGCGAGCGGCCCAGATCCTAGACAGATCGCGCGCCCTGCGCCGTGTTTCGATGCCCCATTGAAAAGCCGCGATCGAGCCATCCACCGCCAGCGCTAGCAGCGCTGAGGGAATAGCGCCCAACAAGATAAGGTCCGTATTGGTGAGCGCGAGCCCGCGATTGATGAATTGACCCAGTCCGCCCGCGCCGATGAAGGCGGAGAGCATTGCAATGCCCACACCCACAACAGCAGCCGTACGAACACCCGCGACAATCACAGGGAGCGCCAACGGCATCTCGACAAGGGAAAGCTGTTGTGCGGGTGTCATGCCGACCCCGCGGGCCGCTTCTACAATCGACGGGGCAATCCCGTGCAATCCCGTCACCGTGTTGCGCACGATCGGAAGCAGCGCATACAGCGTCAGCGCGATGATCGCGGGCACCGCTCCGATCTGCCCGATCAGTGTCAGCAGAAGCGCCAGCATGGCCAAGCTGGGAACCGTCTGCAGAATCCCGACAGCGGCCAGAAGCGGCCGCTCGGCCCAGGCACGCTTTGCCGCGAAGATGCCAAGCGGAATGCCAATAGCGATTGCGACAACCGTCGACACGCCGGTCAGCATGATGTGCTGCCCGATGCGAAGCCACAACTCGGCTCCGTTCTGCTCGACAACCGACAGGAAGTGATCGAGCGCGCTCATTTCAGATCCTGGAAGGTTTCGAGCTGCTCGAGCGGTCGCGCTAGCAGCGCGCGCACGAAGTCCGTCTTGGGGGTCTTTAGCAATTCCCGCCTAGTGCCGACCTGGTCAAGCCGCCCTTCGTTGCACACGCCGATTCTGTCGCCTAAAATAAATGCTTCGAGTATGTCGTGCGTGACGAACACAATCGTTTTGCCGAGCGTCGCCTTCAGCCTGAGAACCTCTTTTTGCAACGTCTCACGCGTCAGTGCGTCGAGCGCGCCGAACGGCTCGTCCATCAACAGGTAGTCGGGGTCGGTAGCAAGCGCGCGGGCCACCGCGACCCGCTGCTGCTGGCCGCCGGAAAGCTCATTGGGAAAGCGGTCGAAATAGGCGTCCGGTTCCAGACCAACGAGATCGAGAAGCTCACGAGCGCGCGCCTCTCGTTTTGGCAGTGGCCAACCGACGAGGCGAAGTCCAAT
>JAUWCP010000126.1 GCA_030609245.1 Hyphomicrobium sp. | reverse complement strand
GAAATCAACTGGCCAGCCGGACCACTTGTCCTTCACGCAAGGACTCATTGCCGCGAACGACAACCCGCTCGCCTTCTTTCAAGCCGGAGCGGATCTGCACGAGGCCGTCGAACGACAAGCCGATCTCGACCCTGCGCTCCTTCACGTGATTTGCTTCACCATTGCTCTCTAGAACCCAAACCGTGATGCGGCCATCGGGATAGCGCACGAGCGCATCGCGGCTGACAACGATGCCGCGCTGGCCCGTTGCGAGCCGTACGGAGACACGCGCCGACATTCCCGGCGTGATGGCGACGTTTTCGCGCGTGGGCAGAACGCGCAACGTGAAGGTACGAACCTTTGGATCGCTGACGGGAATGAGCGCCTCGGTCTTTGCGGGTAATACAGCATCGGGAAGCGCATCAAATCTGAGGGTCACCTCCGCGCCCGTCTTGAGCTGCGGATAGTACTGCTGAGGTACAGGGACATCGACGCGAAGGCCTCGCATGTCAACGAGTTCGAATACGGTGGTGCCTGGGACGACCCACTCGCCCACCTCGGCCATCCTCTGCGATATGACACCGGAATAGGGCGCCCTGACCAAATGGCGATCCAGACGTTCGGCCGCCGCGGCTTGCTGCGCCATTCGGAGCGCGATCGTCGCGGCGTCGATCTGCAATTCGTTCTTGAGGGTATCGACCGTGTTCTGTGGCCCATACGATCGCTTTGCCAGGTTCTCGGCAATTTTCAACCGGCGGCGGGCATCAGCAAGCTCGGCCTCGGCCTGTTGGGCTTCCGCTTCAGCCTGCTTGAGGGCCATCTCTTCCAGCTTGGGATCGAGTTCGAGCAACAGGTCGCCGGCTTCGACCATAGCGCCGCTGTCGAAGTGAACGGCCTCAATGAGCCCAGGCACCGACGTGGAAATTTGCGAAACGCGCGGCGAGGTAACGGTGCCGGAGAGCTCCAGCCGATTGACAAGCGGCACTGTGCGCACGACCTCAACGGCAACAGGCGTCGCCTTCTGCGCGTGCGCGGGCACCACGGCGCTGACGCACAGAAGCGCTCCAAGAAGCACGCAGGCACACTTGGAGGTGTTCTTCAGCCAAAAAAAATCTAGGGGTCTTGCGACCGAGATCATTGCATCAACTCTTTCGCGCGAACTCTCGACTACCCAACAATATTTTCACGCCGCGCTCAGAAACAATAGTTCGGGCACAAAATAGCTGGGTCAACCACAAAGTTGGCCGGTACGGAGGCATCGAGCCGGCGCCGATTTCACGGTCATTACAACTCGTTAAGGCTGGTTTTGTGGCGCAAAGCGTCCCGGCCAGGGCCTTTCGTGCCGCGGGATACGTTAAGGATTGCGCCGTCGTGGCGATGCTGGGGGCGATCACTTCGACCGAAGCGCAAAGCGCACCGCTTCCTCGGCTGCGCGGAAGAGGGCGGTGGCCTTATTAATGCACTCCTGCTGCTCCTTCTCGGGAACGGAATCATACACGAGTCCAGCGCCTGCCTGGACATGCATCACGCCGTCCTTCACCAACGCCGTCCTCAAAACGATGCAGCTATCCATCTGGCCGGACGCGGAGAAGTAGCCGACGCATCCCGCATAGGGTCCGCGCTTTGATTTCTCCAATTCGTCAATGATCTCCATGGCCCGAACTTTCGGTGCGCCCGAGACGGTGCCGGCTGGAAAGCCTGCCATTAATGCATCGACCGCATCGTATTTTTTATCAAGGCGCCCAATCACGTTGGAAACGATGTGCATGACGTGGCTATAGCGCTCGATGAAGTAACGGCCAGTGACCTCAACGATGCCGATCTCAGCCACGCGACCGACGTCGTTGCGGCCTAGGTCCAGCAGCATCAGGTGTTCGGCCCGCTCCTTGGGGTCTTTGAGCAGAGCCTCGGCAAGCGCTTGATCTTCCGTCTCGGTCGTCCCGCGCGGAGCTGTTCCAGCAATGGGCCGGATCGTCACTTCATCGTCGCGCACGCGTACCAGGATTTCGGGGCTGGAGCCCACCAGCGCAAAGTCGCAGAAGTCTAGGTGGAATAGGAACGGCGAAGGGTTGGTTCGCCGCAGTGCGCGATAGAGCGCGAAGGAGGGGAGCTTGAAGGGCGCGGAGAAGCGTTGGGAGAGCACGACTTGGAATATGTCGCCGGCGACAATGTACTTCTTCGCATGTCGCACCATGGCCTTGTATTCGGCTGGTGTGGTGTTGGAGGTGGGCTTAGGCGGCGCAAGCTTGCGGGCTGAGACCGAAGGCATATGTGGCAGTGGCTCATCGAGCGCGGTGATAACGGCTTTGAGGCGCTTGCAGGCCTTCTTATAGGCCTGCTCCGCGCTGCCCTGTGCGTTGGGTCGAACTGGCGTCACGATGGTGATCTCGTCCTTGACGACGTCGAAGATCAACATGGTGGTCGGACGCATGAGCACACTGTCGGGGATATTCAGCGCGTCCGGCGGCGCATTGGGCAGCCTTTCGATCAGCCGCACCGTGTCGTAGCCCATGTAGCCGAAAATGCCCGCTGACATCGGCGGTAACTCAGGCGGCAACGTCAGCTCCGACTCTGCAAGCAACGCACGCAATGACGTGAGTGCCGGTTTCGACTCGGGCCGAAACGCATCAGGCTTTTTGATGGGGTTACGATTGATCGCGGCTTGGTTGCCGTTCGCCCGCCACACAAGATCAGGTTCCAGCCCGATGACCGAGTAGCGGCCCCGCGTTGCGCCACCCTCCACCGATTCCAAGAGGAAGCTCATGGGCTGGCTTGCGGCAAGCTTCATGTAGGCGGAGACGGGCGTTTCAAGATCGGCGACGAGACGGGTCCACACGACCTGAGGATGCCCGGCGCCATAACGCTTGGCGAAGGCGGCGAGCGGTGGCTGCGCCTCCAACTGGCCGGGCCGGGGGCCTTTTTTGCGGTCCAGCGTGCTCAAGGCATCCCCCGACTTGGACGTCAAATCACTTGATTATTGATCGGTGTCGGCGCCGGTTGCGCGCCTGTACTCTTGCTGATTGATGGTCGCACCAAGGCGCGTCTGCAGGGCGGCAACATATTCCCCCAGCACGTCGTTGGTGATCTCATTCGTAATCTCTCGGTTAATCGTTTCGCGCTGCTTCTCGGTTGGAGGCTTTGCTGCGGCGATACTCGTTAGCTTGAAGATGGAGCGCGAGTTGCCGTGCACGCTTGTGGTAGAGCCCGTTTTACCAAGGGGAAGCGCGAAAACCTGCTTCACCGCATTCTTGGTGAGGCCTTGCGGCTCAGTTTTGCGGGTGAAGGGCGGAGTGGTTTCCACTTCAGGGTCGCCTGCTTCGCTGGCAAGCGCAGCGAGTGTTTCGCCGCTGTTGGCCTTATCGACGAGAGTGGCGGTTAGATCGTTGAGTTTGCGCGCACGCTCATTGTCGATGGTGAGCTTCTTTGCCTCGTCCTTCACTTGGTCAAAGGGTTTCAGCTTCTTTCCGGTGATGTCGACGACGTCCACCCAGGCATAGCTGCCGTCGATAAGCTCGACCGACTCGTTCTCGAGTCCCACCTGGCTTTCGAAGGCGCTCTTCATGATGGCTGTTACGTCTTGCAGCAGGATCGCCTGCTTATCCTCGGTGTCCTTGTTCAAGAAGTCCGTGGCGGGAACGTCGTAGTATTGCAGCTTCAGGGTTTCGGCGATTTCCTTGAGCGTATTGCCAGCTCCGCGATTGTCCTCGATCTCATCATGGAGATCTTGCAGTTTGGCGTTGGCCTTCTGCCTGGCGAGCTTGTCGCGCACGTCATCCTTGACCTCATCAAACGTGCGCAGGACGGCCGGCTGGATGTCGGTTGTGCGCAACAGAACAGTTGCGAACCGGCCCTCAACAACGTCGGAAACGGAGTCTTTTTCAAGTGCAAAAGCCGCGTCTGCGATCTTGGGATCAATGAGATCGCTTTTCTTTACCAGGCCGAGATCAATATCGGTCGTCTTAGCACCGCTCTCTTTGGCAATTGTGCCGAACGATTTGCCCTCCGCTATCGCCTTCGCAGCTGCCTCTGCCGCGGCTTTGTCTTTGAAGGGGATCTGCTGCACCCGGCGTCTTTCTGGCGTGTTGTAGCGATCCTTGGTGTCTTCATAGCTGGCGGTTATTTCTTCTTCGGAGACCTCCATCTGCTTCTTGATGTCGTCAGGCGAGAGCACGAGGACGGCAAGCTTGCGATACTCTGGCGCCATGAACTTGCTCTTGTTCTTCTCATAGGTCTCTTTGATCTGCGCCTCGTCTGGCTCGGGAACGGTGATCACCTTGTCCGCGTCAATCGTGAAGTACTCCACCTGGCGCGTTTCCCCCTGCCACGCGTTTGCGACATCGATCATCGTTTCGGGAATGACGATGGACTTGGTCAGCGCATCGGTCACCTGCCGGCGCAATTCGTCGTCGCGTCGTAGAGAAAGGTAGCCGCGCTCTGTAATGCCAGATCGATAGAGCGTGTTCTCAAAGCCGATACGTGAGAATTCGCCGCTGGGGCCTGCAAAGGCGGGATCCTCTTTCAAGGCTTCGAGCAACACAGCATCGGAGAGGGCCAGATTGAGCTCGCCGGCGTGCTCGCCGACTGCGGCCCATGCCATCAGCTGCGAGAGAATGCGGTCGTCGAGGCCGGCAGCGCGCGCGTCCTCAGTTGAAATGCGCCGGCCAGAGCGGCTTTGAATGGTTCTGAGCTCGTTCTGGAAGGCGCGCTGAAAATCTTCGACCCGGATCTCGCGGTCGCCGACCTTGGCGATCGAGCCCCGGCCCCAGCCGGTGAACACATCGGCAACACCCCAAATGGCGAAACTGAATACCAGAACAGCGAGTAGAATCTTGGCTACCCAGCCGGTGGAGCCGCGTTTTATGGCTTCGAGCATATAGGGTTCGTTCCGTTGGTTGGGCGGCACTCGCCCGGCCCGGCGCCAGGCCGGCCGCTCGGGCGCGCCGCATAAGATAGGGCGAAATTCCTGCGCGTGACGCAGGGTGTCATCATGATATGAAGCGCAGCCCGACCGTTATTGCAAGGGTGGCCATGTCCTGGCGGTTTGACCCCGCCGGTGGGCCCCTAAGATTTAACATTTCTGGGAGTTTCTATGACCAAGGCTGCCCGCCCCATTCGACCGTTGGTCGCTGGAAACTGGAAAATGAACGGGCTCAAGGCCGACTTGGCTGAAGCCCTTCGGGTGCGCGATGCAGTCTCGGCGCCCGGCGCCGACCTTGGCGCGGATGTCTTAATCTGCCCCCCGGCCACGCTCCTCCTGGCTCTGGCTGAAGCCGCGTCGGGCTCTAAGCTGCTCGTGGGGGCGCAAGACTGCGCCGCGGCCGCTTCGGGGCCTCATACGGGTGATCTCTCCGCCGAGATGCTGCGTGACGCGGGTGCGGTTGCAACGATCGTGGGGCATTCGGAGCGGCGGGCAGCCCATGGCGAGCTTGATCGCATTGTGCGACGCAAAGCAGAAGCGGCGTACCGGGCCGGCCTTGCCGCCATCGTGTGCGTCGGCGAAACGTCCGGCGAGCGCCAATCCGGGCTGACACTGGAGGTTGTAGGCCGCCAGCTTTCGGGCTCCCTGCCGGACGCTGCCACTGCGGCCAATACGATTGTTGCCTATGAGCCCATTTGGGCAATAGGAACGGGCCTGACGCCGACACCAGCCGATGTGGCCGAAGTGCACTCAGCGATGCGCGAGGTGCTCGTGAAACGGTTTGGGGCGGAGGGGGCGAGGATGCGGTTGCTTTATGGAGGGTCGGTGAAGCCGGATAATGCCGCTGAAATCGGCTCCATTGTCGATGTAGATGGTGCGCTTGTGGGGGGGGCGAGCCTCAAAAGCAACGATTTCCTCGCAATAATTGCAACGTATAAGAATTGATCCCCGGGACGGTACCAAGACGGCACGAAATAATGTTAGCGTTCCTTATCGATGCTTCGCGGATGCAAACCTAAGGTTATGGAGCAAGGTGTGGAATGCGCGGGGGAGCAAAGGCATCGCTGGCTGTTCTGCTCGCCGCACTGAGCATGGTTGGGGCTTCTGCCGTACATGCGGCCAAGCTTGGTACGCACGCCTGCTACGAGCTACGGGTTGAGCTGGGCTTCTTACGGGCAACTGGTGCCGAGGAGGATATGAAACTCGGCCCGGGTTGGGCGAAGGTCAACCTCACCCGCAACGAATTGAAGAATGTTCGGCGCCTTGTCGAGGTTGAGGAACAGTTGCGCTTCAGGTGCGGAAGTCTGCGTGGCAGGCTCATTGCCAAGAAGCCGAGGATTCCCGATCTCCCACAGAGAAAGCCGGCATCAGCCAAGGCACAGGCGCAAAAGAAGGCCCCTGCGGTCAAAAAGGCTGATGCCCAGGCGCCCGCGAAGAAGGCATCGACGTCAATTCGGCGAAAAAGGGCTAGCCTGCGTCGGAAGAAGAGGCGCTCCAGGGCCAAGGCTACTTTGCCGAATGATACGGTCACGAATGGTTTGGCGCCTTATAGCGGCTTCCGATGAGGCCTTGGTAGCTACAAGCGGCCACCACTAGCGGGGCCCGGCTATCTAGTATAAAACCCCGGCAAACTTACCGGATTGGACCCGAACGGAACCCTATGCTCACCGCACTTCTTGTTCTTCATCTGATGGTTGCCTCCGCGCTTGTGGCCGTTGTGCTGTTGCAGCGCTCAGAGGGCGGTGCGCTAGGTATCGGCGGTGGCGGGGGTGGTGCCGGCGGTCTTTTGACCGGCCGTGGCACGGCCAACCTTTTGACAAGAGCAACGGCGCTTCTGGCCTTGGCATTTTTCACGACCAGCATTCTTCTGACCCTGGTGGCGCAGCGGGCAGCGCCCA
>JAUWCP010000121.1 GCA_030609245.1 Hyphomicrobium sp. | reverse complement strand
CCGGCCGGCCCGTCTTACGCGGGCGTCCGCGCCGGCCTTTCTTTTCGGTCTCGGTCGGCACGTCGACGGTGCGCGCGGGGTTTTGCGGCGTGATCTTCTTGCCCGTCGGCACCGAGAGGGACGCGTGCGGGCCCATCTCATCGAGCGTTGGCTTATGCGGGCCTTTGACCTTTTCGCCGAACGCTCCCGCCTTTGTGCGCGGGTCGATGTCGCTCACGCCGGCTGTTCGGCGGCTGATACCGCCGGCCGCTTGGCCGCGCGCCGCTTTGCGACGGTCCCCATGTGCGGGAACGGGGCGGTCGGTGCCGGGGCCCATGTCGTCGAGCGACGGTTTGCGCACGCGCGAGGTTGACTGCGCATAGGTCGGCTGCACCGGCTCATAGGCCGTCGCGATGCGGCTGCCCGTTGGCGGCGGCGCCCCTTTGCCCTTCTTCTTTGCAGCGCTGGGCCGCTCGACCTTTTTCCCGTACTTGCGCGCGCCCTTAAAGGTACCGGCGCGTGCCTCCACGTCCGCCTGCCGCGACAGCGGATCGTCCGCCACCGCGAGTTCGGTCTCGCGCAGACGCTTGACCTCATCGCGCAACCGCGCCGCCGTCTCGAACTCTAAGTCCGCGGCGGCCTCGCGCATGCGTCGCTCCAAGTCCTCGATCACAGCCGCCAGGTTGTGGCCCACCATGGGCGCGTCCGCCATCCCGATATCGACCGTCACGTGGTCCTGTTCGTAGACGGAGCCCATCACGTCGGCGATGCTCTTCTTCACGCTTTCGGGCGTAATGCCGTTGGCCTCGTTGTAGGCGACTTGCTTCTCGCGCCGCCTTTGCGTCTCGGCGATCGCGCGCTCCATGGACCCCGTCATCTGGTCGGCATAAAGGATGACGCGCCCATCGACGTTGCGAGACGCGCGCCCGATCGTCTGGACCAGCGAGGTCTCCGAGCGCAAGAACCCTTCCTTGTCCGCATCGAGAATGGCGACCAGAGCGCACTCAGGAATATCCAGCCCCTCGCGTAAGAGATTGATCCCGATCAGCACGTCGAACGCCCCAAGCCGCAGATCGCGAATGATCTCGATGCGCTCCAACGTCTCGATATCGGAATGCATGTAACGCACGCGCACGCCCGCCTCATGCATGTACTCGGTGAGGTCTTCAGACATGCGCTTGGTCAGCGTCGTCACCAGCGTGCGATAGCCGGCCTTGGCCACCTGGCGCACCTCGTCCAACAGATCATCAACCTGGGTCTTGGCCGGGCGAATGATGACCGGCGGATCGGTGAGCCCCGTCGGCCGGATCACCTGCTCCACGAACGCCCCGCCGGTCTCAGCCAGCTCCCATCCCCCAGGCGTGGCCGACACGAACGCCGTCTGCGGGCGCATCGCCTCCCACTCCTCAAACCGCAACGGCCGGTTATCCAGGCACGACGGCAGCCGGAACCCGTATTCCGCCAGCGTCGCCTTGCGCCGGTAGTCGCCGCGGAACATGCCCCCGATCTGCGGCACCGTCACATGGCTCTCGTCCACGAACACCAGCGCGTCATCAGGCAGATATTCAAACAGCGTCGGCGGCGGGTCGCCAGGTTTGCGCCCGGTGAGATAGCGCGAATAGTTCTCGATGCCTGCGCACGATCCCGTCGCCTCCATCATCTCCATGTCGAACACGGTGCGCTGCTCGAGGCGTTGCGCTTCTAAAAGCTTGCCCATGCCGTACAGCTCATTCAGCCGCTGCTTGAGCTCCGCCTTGATCGACTTGATCGCCTGCTGCAGCGTCGGCTTCGGCGTCACGTAGTGCGAGTTGGCATAAAGCTTCACCAGCGCCAGCTCGTCCGTCTTCTGCCCCGTCAAGGGATCGAACTCGGTGATGGTTTCAATCTCATCGCCGAACAGCGAAAACCGCCACGCGCGGTCGTCCAAGTGGGCCGGGAACACCTCCACCGTATCCCCACGCACCCGGAACGTACCGCGCTGAAACGCGGCATCGTTGCGCCGGTAGTGCAACGCCACCAGGTCGGCGATCAACTGCTGGCGCGACAGCGTCTCGCCCGCGCTCACCGTGAACGTCATCGCCGTATACGTCTCCACCGAGCCGATACCGTAGATGCACGACACGCTCGCCACGATGATCACGTCGTCGCGCTCCAGCAGCGAGCGCGTTGCGGCGTGGCGCATGCGGTCGATCTGCTCGTTGATCGAGCTTTCCTTCTCGATGTAGGTGTCGGTGCGCGGCACGTAGGCTTCCGGCTGGTAGTAGTCGTAGTAGGAGACGAAGTACTCCACCGCGTTGTCTGGAAAGAAGCTCTTGAACTCGCCGTATAGCTGGGCGGCCAGCGTCTTGTTGGGCGCCAGGATCAGCGCCGGCCGCTGCGTCTTAGCGATCACCTGCGCCATCGTGAACGTCTTGCCCGAGCCGGTCACACCGAGCAGCACCTGGCTGCGCTCGTGCGCGTTGACGCCGGCGACGAGTTCTTTGATCGCTTGGGGCTGATCCCCCTTGGGCTCGAACTCGGAGACGATCTCGAAGCGCCGCCCCCCTTCGGATTTCTCCGGGCGCTCCGGCCGGTGCGGCATGAACGTGGGCTGGTCGCCGGAGACGAGGGGATGCTCTGCGAGCATGGGCTGCTGCGCGAGGAGGCTGCGCGCGGCGTCGGAGCGTTCGGCCGGCTTGGCCAGCAGCGCATCGAGGAAGCCGGTGAGCGACTCGCCGGCCATGGGAGGGCGCGGCGCCCCGCTCAGCGCTTGGCCGCGCAGCGCCGGTAGCGTGGAGGCGCTAGCGTTAAAGTCCGCCTGCGGCGCCTCGCCAAAACCTTTGGTGCCGGGCGTCCCCGCGGCCGTCTCGACCGGCGGCGGCGTGGGCTTGCCCGACTTCCCGCGGGAAGCTCGCGGTTTGGGTGTTTTAGGAGGGCGCGGCATGGGGCGAATATGGCGTGCGTCGGCCCAGGGCTCAAGCTGGGGCAGCGTATCATTTATTGGCGGGGGCCAGCGTGAGGGAAATCATGAAGTCGAACCTTGGACCCAAAGCGGACGTCCAATGCCAATGACAGGATTGCGACGGTTTCTATAAAAAAATCGGTATTGCTATCGTGGGATAGGACATCTAAGCCCCGCTACCCAGAAACGGATCCATGTTGATTGGGCGAATGGGGTTATTCCTAAACTCTTGCCGAGGAGATCAGAATATGACCCCAACAACCCTTGTGCACCCGGCAACGGTTCGTCCGCAGTGACCGCGTGAGCGGGAAATGCGAGTGGGACGCAGCTAGAACCTAGATCAAACGTCCATCTCACCTATAGATGTACGTGACGCGAAACGTTCGATCCGCCACCGTCGCGCCCTTGGGTGGGTATGGGAATGTCGCCTGTTGCGCCGAGAATAGAACGCTTTGATCCAATTCGCGGTTCCCCCCGCTCTGAACAAGTTCCGCCTTGGCAATGTTGCCTTGCCCATCCAGGAATATTCTGATGGTGACCCGCCCCTTGATGCCACGCGGTGGAGGCATCATTTTTCTCAAGCTTCGTATTACGTCGCGCCCGAATTTGTCATTTTCTCCCGATCGCGTGATGCCGGGAGGCCGCGTAGCTCCAGACGAGCTGCCTTGCGCCCCGCTCGTTGTCGCGTAGAACGGCACTCGAAGGTCGAGTGGTGCTGGCGGCTTGAGTTCGTAGTTTGGATCAATCTCGGTGACTTTACGCTTTTCCGACGTGTCTTGCGGCGAAGGCGCCTTTGGCCTTTTTATTTCGAGCGGTGGTTGTTCGGCCGATTTCTGCGGGAGATCGGGCTCAGAGGGGCGCGGCGCTTCGGGTTGCGCGCGCGGCGCAACAGTGGCGGCGGCTGATGGAGGATTGTCGGGACGACTTGTGGATGGTGCCCTGTTCAGGAATTCGGCTTCGTCGATCAATTCGACATTGATGACCCTCGAGCTTCCCTCAGGATCGCCTATGTAACGCGACGGAGCTCCGATCAATCCAAGAATGAGCGCTGCATGGACAGCTGCGGCGGCAAATAACCCGATCAAGAAAATCGGTTGCCGCCTAATCTTGGTCGCTGCCAAATGCTCAGCACGTCCATGCGTGCTGTCTGCTGTCAGCACAATCTTATCGGCGCTCATATCGCGTGCTCGCCCTGATCGTCATCCCGCCGCCGACTAGAGCCTGATCGTTTCACTTGGAAGCACTTGAGTCGTTCCAAGTGAAACGTGAATCAGTCTCTACACTTTTGATTTAGAGCAAGATTCACGTTCTTGCCGGGAACCTTCTGGGCTTGGTGAGTGATTCCATCAAGAACGATCTTGCTCTAGGATATCGCCTGTCTGAGGCGGTGGCACGCGACGCAGCACGACGGCGTGCGTGGCCATCTCAAATCGATGATGTTCCAAACGCTGACGTCGCCACGTTCACGCGCCTGCGCGCGCCTTCGTATATTTGGTCTCCCAACGGGTCAGCTCTTCCCTGAGGTGCCTGACCATGCGCTTGGTGCTCTTGCGGCAAGCCCCGTTTTAGCGCCCGACGACTGCAAGCGTCGCCCGCTCGACCAGCGACTGCCTCTTGGCGATCCCCGAAAGCTCCGCGGCAACGATCTCTACAGTGCTGCGGATCTGCTCCTGGGTATGCTTGGAGGTGATGAAGAACCGCACACGCGCGGCCTTCATCGGCACCGCCGGGTGGATGATCGGCAGCGCATTGATGCCGCGCGCGAGCAGCCTCTCGGTCAGCCGTACCGACCGGATGGAACAGCCGATCATGATCGGCACCACCGAGTAGCCGGCACTGGTCATGGTGTCGAGACCGGCCTTCTTGGCTTCCTCCAGAAAGAAATGGCCGTTTTCCCGCAGCCGTTGAACCCTGTCGGGCTCGGCCTTGAGCACCTCCAGCGCAGCGAGGGCAGCGGCAGTGCCGGGCGGGGGCAGGCCGACCGAGTAGACGAAGCCAGGCGAATGGTACTTGAGGATCTCGATCAAATCCTTGTGGCCGCAGATATAACCGCCGCAGCTGCCGAGCGTCTTGCTGAGCGTGCCCATCCAGAGATCCACCTGGCGCGGGTCGACGCCGTAATGCTCGGCGACACCGCGCCCCGTCTTGCCGAGCACGCCAAGCGAGTGCGCCTCATCGACCATCAGCCAGCAGCCGAAGCGCTTCTTGATCTCAATGAGGCGCGGCAGGTCCGGGAAATCGCCGTCCATCGAGTAGAGGCCTTCGGTGAGGATCAGGGCGTTCTTGTGCTTGCTGCGGTTCTCCTTGAGGACCTTCTCCAAGTCCTCGAGATTATTGTGGCGAAAGGGGAGGGTGGTCGCGCGCGACAGCTTGGCGCCCATGATCCCGCTGTTGTGCATCAGGGAGTCGTGCACGA
Source organism: Hyphomicrobium sp. (assembly GCA_030609245.1). Lineage (GTDB taxonomy): Bacteria > Pseudomonadota > Alphaproteobacteria > Rhizobiales > Hyphomicrobiaceae > Hyphomicrobium_A. The sequence continues at coordinate 1,621 of JAUWCP010000121.1, read as the reverse complement.
TGAGGTCATCGGGATTCATCAGCGCGGCGATCGTCGAGACATTGGTCGCATGGCCGCTGACATAGGCAATGCAGTCTTCGGACTCGTAGAAGTCGGCAAGCGCCTTCTCGAGCTTCTGGTGCAGGAGGCGCTCGCCCGCAACGACGCGACTGGCGGAGACCGAGGTTCCCATCTCTTCGATTGCGGCCTTCGCAGCTGAGGCGACTGCCGGCTCCTGGTTGAGCCCGAGGTAGTCGTAGGAGGCGAAGTTGATGAGCTTCCGCCCCTCGATCACCGTCGTAGCACCGAGCCGCCCCTCGTGGACGTGATAGAATGGATTGCTCAGCCCGAACATGTTCGCGAGTTCGCGCTGCTTGCTTATAGATTGGAAGACGACCAAATCGGAGAAAGGAATCGCCGGTGCGTACTCCGGCGGAGCGGGCGTTCCTGCACCCAGCGTCCTGGCGATTGAGCGTGCGGCCCCCTTGAGCCCTGCCGGGGTCCTTTCAACCGCGTCAAACCAGACGCCCTTGTCCTTGCGGGGACCTTCGTCTTTGCCTGTCATTTCGTACCTACCACTTTAGCACTCGACCCATTGCCTGGCCGCTTGCCTTCAAACCACTCACTTGCTTGGCTTGCCGAAGCCATAACGAGGGTAGCACCAATCTGGCCTTGAATCTTGCCTTACTGAACATGACGTGATCAAATCGCTCGTGCGCAGAGGATGGCCGTTAACTGTGGAGCACGCGATGGTGGCAACAATGGAAGCGACGCGATTTCTCCCCTTCCTTGAGCTCGCCGAGGAAAACGCGGTTCTTGAGACAGCGCCATTAAAATCATTTGCCCGCGAGGAGGTCGTGCTCGACCAGAACGTACCGTTGCGGGCCATCTTTTTCATTGAAGAAGGCTCAGTTCGCGTTGAGCGCCAAGAACGGGCTCAGACGGCGTTGCTGGCGGTGCTGGAGGCGGGCGAATTCTTCGGCGAGATGTCATTCGTGGGCGGTGCGCCCACAAGCGCCAGGGTCGTAGCGGACGGTCCGACACGTCTGCGAGTCATCGACGAAGCAACGATCGACAAGCTTGTTCAGTCAGATCCAAGTTTCGCTGGCCGGCTCTATCGCTCGATTGCCGCCATCCTCGCGGAACGACTTCGGCTGACGTCCATGCACCTCGACTGCCTTATTGAAGGAATCGACTTCTACAGCCGTATCAGAGAGGAGATCGAGGTGGCTTCCGCGAAGCTTCCTCAGCCCGATTGGCGAGCAGGGTTGATTTCGGCAGTCCTCGACAGAGAGGCAAAGCCCAGAGGCTAGGAGAGGCTAGGAGAGGCTAGGCTGCCGGACTAGAGCCTGATCGTTTCACTTGGAGACGCTTGGTGCGTCCAAGTGAAACGTGAATCAGTCTCTACGCTTTTGATTTAGAGTAAGATTCACTTATCTGTTGGAGATCTCCCGGGCGAAGGCTTAAGCGATTCCATCAAGAACGATCTTGCTCTAGGGGTCGCGCGCGCCATCCACGCCTGCGCGACTGAAACAACCTCACATCCCCAAACCCAACGACGCACCGACCTCACACGTCGGCGCGCGCTTTATGATATTTGGCCTCCCAGCGATTGAGCTCCTCCTTGAGGTGCCGGACCATG
>JAUWCP010000167.1 GCA_030609245.1 Hyphomicrobium sp. | reverse complement strand
GCCACGTCCAAAAACAATGGCCAAGATGGACACAAGTTGGCCAAGGAAGGGCTCAATGATTCCACCAACTTCCAAAATTGGATTGTGGCCACGCCTCATGCGCGCCGAGACAGCTGCCGCTTATTGCGATGAGCGCTCGGTTGAGACCTTCACGAAGAGGGTTGGAACAGTCTATCCTCGGTCCGTCTACATTTCCGGGCGCGGCAGGGTATGGCTAAAGGAACAATTGGATCGGTCGATCAGAAGGCTCAGCGGGGAGGCGGCAGAAGTCGAGGACGCCGCAGACTTGTTGTGAGGCCTAAGTCTTGGCCACGCTATATGGTCGAGAAGCGGCTTCGGTCGGGTAACGTCGCGTTCTACTGGAATCCCAGGCGCGCCGATATCACCGCAGGCTTCACTCTGCACTGTGAGGCGCTCGGCCAAGACTATGGTGCAGCAATTCGGCGGGCAAATGAACTCAACCGACACCTCGACGACTGGCGCGGCGGACGCAGAGCCGTCAAGGATCTCGACCTGCAGCCCGGTTTTGGAACGCTTGACTGGCTGATCGAACGCTACTATCGCAGCCGCGCCTTCGCGAAAGTTTCCGCGCGTGCGCAACCAGAATATCGATGGGAGTTACATACCGCTGCAGATGTGAAGTTGAAAAACGGGGACCGCGCTGGTGCGCTGCCGCTCAAGGCGATTTCGGCACGTTTCGTTGACAAGTTATATGAAAAAATCCTCGCAGGAGGGCGGGGCAATCGTGTGCGTACGGCTAATGCCTGCATGACCCGACTGAAGCGGGCCTGGGACGTTGTGCACCGACTTTACCCGAAGGTCGTACCCACCGTGAATCCGTTCGCCGGTGTGGAGCGCGAAAGCAGAAATATCGACACAGCTTACGTGACGCGATCAGAAGCCTATGCGCTGTCCGCGGCGATCGCGAAATTAGGACACCCAACATTGGCACTCGCGCCACTCGTTTGTTTCGAATGGCACCAACGACCAGAGCACGTGCTAGATGGAGTGCTGACTTGGACAGACTATAGGCCCGAGGGCCGGCCGCAATCTGTTCGCATAGCGCACCCGAAGACGGGTGCCATGGTCTGGATGCCGCTGCAAGACAAAGAAGGTTTATTGTTCCCGGAGATAGAGAAAGCAATCGCGGCCACGCCGCGCCTTGGCATCCCGATGGTGTTAACGCCTGGCACAAAGGGCAAGCCGAGGCCTTATTCACACTTCTATGCACGTTCGCTCATTAGACGCGCGCGACGCGCAGCAGGTCTTCCGGAGAATGTCACGCTGAAGGCGTGCGAGCGCGGAGGCATGACGGAGCTCGGCAATTCCGAGGTCACAGAGGCGGGCATTATGAGTCTCTCGGGGCACAAGACTCCGCAAGCGTCACGGCTCTACGTTAAGCGCACCGAAACACAGAGATTGGCGGCGGCTCGAAAACGCCGAGCTTGGGTCGAAGCGGAACGCAACGCGACCAAGAGTCAGAATGAGCCGCGAAATCAGAGTCAGAATGTAATTTCGAGAACGCAGTAATGCGCTGAAAGTGTTGGCGATCCCGGCAGGATTCGAACCTGCGACCCTCTGCTTAGAAGGCAGATGCTCTATCCAACTGAGCTACGGGACCATAATGTCTCGCCCGAACCGCGCAAGTTCCCGCCGATCCTTCCGATACGCGGTCGTTCCGCCAAAGGCAAGTTGACCCTCACAGAACCAACCTACCTTGGTGCCTGTGACCCGCCATTGCACCCAAACCACGCGCCTTGCGTCCTAAGATGCGTTGATCGTGACACTATTGCCGTGCCAAAAGAGTTAAACAACAATGGCAAAGGGCTTGCGACTGCTACTGCGGTCTTAGATGACTGGTAGGGGTACGCTCTCAAAAAGGCGTCAAGACCAAGGGGACAGGGGAGAAACGAACAATGACGGCCAACAGTGCAAGCCTCCGTGAATCGGCCCCGGGACTTCTTACGCGCGAGCGCATAATCGCCAAGCCTGGATTTAACAGATGGCTGGTGCCCCCATCTGCGCTCGCGATTCATCTCTGCATCGGCATGGCCTATGGCTTCAGCGTGTTTTGGCTGCCGCTCTCGCGCGCAATCGGCATTAAAGATTCAGTCGCCTGTCCCGACCTGAGCCTCATCCAGTCGCTGTTCACGACGTCATGCGATTGGCGGATCGCTGACATGGGCTGGATGTACACCCTGTTCTTCGTGTTCCTCGGCTCGTCGGCTGCGATCTGGGGCGGTTGGCTGGAACGCGCAGGTCCACGCAAGGCGGGCGTGGTCGCGGCCCTGTGCTGGGGTGGCGGATTCCTCATTTCGGCGGTCGGCATTTACACGCATCAGCTTTGGCTCATGTGGCTCGGTTCAGGCGTCATCGGCGGCATCGGTTTGGGGCTCGGTTACATCTCGCCGGTCTCGACTTTGATCAAGTGGTTCCCCGACCATCGCGGCATGGCGACCGGCATGGCCATCATGGGCTTCGGCGGTGGCGCCATGATCGGTGCGCCCCTCGCAGAGCTGCTGATGAGCGGCGGCACGCTCTTTAGCCTTGCACCCATAGGGATCGACTACGCGATCACACTCCCTGGCTTCCGTACGGCCACTGCCGTCGGCGTCTGGCAGACGTTCGTCGTGTTGGGCATCGCCTACTTCCTGGCAATGCTTGCCGGCGCCTTTGGTTATCGTGTTCCGCCTGCCAATTGGATCCCGGAGGGCTGGACCCCGCCCACGACCAACAACCGCATGATCACGAAAAACCACGTGCATCTGAAAGATGCGCTCAAGACGCCGCAGTTCTGGTTGATTTGGTTTGTGCTCTTCCTCAACGTTTCAGCCGGTATTGGCGTGATTGGCATGGCTTCGCCGATGCTCCAGGAGATTTTTGGCGGCAAGCTTATCGGCCAGCCCGATCTTACGTTCACGCAGCTCGACGCGACGCAGCTGGCCGCGATTGCCGCCATTGCTGCGGGTTTCACCGGCCTGTTGTCGCTGTTCAACATCGGTGGCCGCATTTTTTGGGCGTCGCTATCCGACTACATCGGCCGCAAGACGACCTACTACACGTTCTTCGTTCTGGGCATCGTGCTGTACGCCGCTTCGCCCTGGTCGGCGCACATCGGCTCGGTCGCAATTTTCGTGCTCTGCTTCGGCATTATTCTGTCTATGTACGGCGGAGGTTTCGCTACCGTACCGGCCTATTTGGCAGACGTGTTCGGCACACAATTCGTCGGGGCCATCCACGGGCGGCTGCTTACTGCATGGTCGGCTGCGGGTATCGTTGGGCCGGTGATCGTCAACTACATTCGGCAATTTCAGATCGATGCCGGCGTCCCGCGCGAGCAGGTCTATGACTTTACCATGTACATTCTCGCCGGGCTTTTGGTGGTTGGCTTCCTCTGCAATCTTGCCATCCGGCCCGTTTCGGAACGCTGGCATATGAAGGCAGAGGACATCAAAGCACTCGAGGCGGACAAGGCGCATGCCGGCGGGCCCATGGGATCGTTCGGTATCGGCCGCGGCGGCCTTACGTTCCGGGCGCTGCTTGCCTGGCTTGCTGTCGGTATCCCGCTGGCGTGGGGTGTATCGGTGACCCTGGAGAAGGCCGTCTTGCTGTTTAGCTAAGCGAAGTGCCGTGCGTCGTGCAGCACCTTTGTGCGCTTACCCGTTAAGTATCGGGAAGGTGTTCGCCTTGTTACAGCCGAGACATGGACTTCAATGCGTCCATCTACCTATGCGGCCGAAGCGAAAATTGTCCGCGTATGATTTGATGATCGCCCGGCGGGGTTGCGGCTCGAACACCGTGTAGGCAAATCCGTTGCGCTGCGCATAATCAATGGCCTCGTCCTTGGTGTCGAATTCGAGGCGCACCTGAGAGCGCATATCACGCGAGCTCGTCCAGCCCATCAGCGGGTCAATCTCGCGCGGACTTGCGGGCGCAAACTCGAGCACCCACTCCTTCGTGCGGGCCTCGCCGGACTGCATGGCCGTCCTGGAAGGTCGATAAATGCGCGCAACCATGTGCTCTCCGCTACGATGAAGTTGCGTAATGGTCGGGGCAGGGGGATTCGAACTCCCGACTTCTTGCTCCCAAAGCAAGTGCTCTACCAGGCTGAGCTATGCCCCGATACCAGTAAACTGGTGCTTTCTGGGGTTCCCGGGCCGTTCCGTCAAGCCTCCAATCGACACAAACATATGACGAGACGGCATTGAGCAAAAAAAGCGTTCTGGAAAGGTCCCAAGGGCACCTCAGGCGAAGGGGCTATTTCCTGTGGGGTGGTTGGCAGTTGGATCCGGTGATTGGGTATGCCCCGGAGGCTTGAGGGACTGGTTTGAGCTGATATCTCAGCTGCCGTGCGCAGCCTCATCAGCATGCCTCATCTTCACGTGTCGCCTCGTTTCATAACCCACAAGCATTCGCACGCATGAACTGTGACGACAAAATCGCGACGTTGCAGTGCGCTGCCAAATTGATCTGCTCTTTTCCCCGAATGCAAACATGCGTCTTGGGACCGGGAGCGTTTGGAAGATAGAGAAATCGGCCGCAGGATAAACCTCCTGCGACCGTTTCAACATTGGCTGTCCAATTGGCTTACTTGCCGCCGTACTGCGTGCCCTGATAGCCGTGCACCATAAGGCTACCGTCGGCATGGGCGACAGAGGCGCCGGCGACAAACGTCAGAGCGAGAACCAGAGAAGCGAGAGTGCGGGTCATGATCATCTCCTGTTTTTTGATTTGAATTTCGCGGCCACTGCCACGCACACCAGGAGTTACGTTGAGCGTCATGGACTGTTACGCGCGCTCCATCCTCACCTCTTGTGACAACACTACGCGGGTCTGATGCTGCATCCGAAAGTTATACTTTAGTTAACCCCTCTAAAGCCCAGCCTTTCTGTTGCCACGCCCGAGCCAATAGAAATGTTGGAGCACTCGGCAACGCTTCCTCGTTGGTTAATCAGGAATTCATCTGACGTAGATCAGCAAACGTGAACGGGCCATGCGTTGACAGCATGTCGCAGTAGGCGCACGGTTGATCCGCCCCCTGATTATCACAGTGGAAACAATGGCAAGGGACCAACTCTTGCATTTAACGCGGGGGGGACCTGGAGGAAACTATGGCCCAATCTTACTGGACTTGCGCATTGGCTTGCGCCATTGCCACGTCATTCGCATTTGTGGGTGCTGACCAATCTTGGTCGCAGGAAGTCGAACAGGCCGCGACGACAACCGCGAAAAAAGCTCCTGCAAAGTCCGTCTCACAAGACATGCTTAGTGCGGCTGCATCCGACTCATCGAATTTCTTACACACCAACGGCAACTACGATCAGACCCGCTACCACCCAGCGGATCAGATCAATACGTCTAACGTCTCTAAACTTCGCCCTGCCTGGATCTTC
>JAUWCP010000318.1 GCA_030609245.1 Hyphomicrobium sp. | reverse complement strand
GACCCGAGCATCAAGGGCGGCTGGATGCACCTGCGGACTTTCCCCCTTGAGATTAGCAAACGGAGCGCATTGCTGCGCTTCAAATACTGTGCACACCGCCGTTGCTCATTCTGCAAAATGTCCGCTTTTGGCACTTAGCGGACATTTTATGTACCCGGCCGTATGTCCGCTCTTGGGGGTAAAGCGGACATACCTGTCGCTCTCTCTAATGTCTGCTTTTGACCCAAAGCGGACATTGCCCGAGCCGGATGATCGCACGTGTGACGAGCAGCTACCGTTCGCAGCAGCGATGCAGCTTCTGCAACATGGACTTGGATCGCCGTGCGATCCGCACAAGAATGAATAGGCTGCACCCTCTCGGCCTTAGCGTGTGCTCTTAACGAACGTGTCGATGAAGCCTTCGAAGGCGCGTTACGGCAAGTCCAGCTTGCTATCGAATTCGGTTGATATCATCCATGTCACGTGTCCCCTTCGAGTTCCTGCAAAGCGGCATGGACAAATTGCAGGCAAATCGATCCTTCTCCGACAGCCGACGCGACACGCTTCACTGAACCAGCGCGGACATCACCAGCGGCGAAGATCCTAGGGCAACTGGTTTCCAGCATCATTGGCCGGCGTTCTAATGGCCAATCTGCCGTAGTGAGTTCCTCTGTATTCAGTGCGTTGCCAGTCTTTATGAATCCTTTCTCGTCCAGGCAGAGTGCGGCGTCGGCGAAACCGGTCGCCGGGCGGGCGCCGACAAATACGAAGAGGTGGTCGGCTGGCAAATTGTGGGATGCACCCGTCTGATTATTGCGGACCTTAACTTGCTCGACCTGCTTTGCACCCTCAATCGCCAAAACCTCGGTTCCCGGCATAACGGTAATGCGCTGATTTTTCTCGATGCGCCTAATGAGGTATTCTGACATGCTCGTTTTCAGGCTTTCGCCGCGTATCAGCACGCGCACGCTGTTTGCGTTGCTTGACAGGAATACGGCCGCCTGACCAGCTGAATTGCCTCCGCCAATAATCATCACATTTTTGCCGCTGCAGACCTGTCCTTCAATGTGGCTTGCGGCGTAGTGCACCCCTCGTCCCTCGAACTCTTCCAGGCCGTCAATGGGAAGCCGGCCATAGGTGGCTCCGTTAGCAAGGATGACAGTACGCGCGCGCACGTATTGGTCTCCATCAAGCTGAAGCGTATGAAATGGCGTTCCGCAGACAAGCTTTCTCACTTCGCGAGCCACAGCGATTGAGGCACCGAATTTGATGGCTTGGAGATAGACGCGGCCGGTCAACGCCTGTCCGGTTATGCCTGTCGGAAATCCGGGATAGTTTTCGATCCGGGAACTTGAACCGGCCTGACCGCCTGGCGCACAGCTCTCCAGCACCAACACGCTTAAGCCTTCGGACGCGCCATAGACGGCCGCCGCAAGTCCGGCAGGTCCAGCGCCGACCACAGCCAGATCGTACTCAGTGCCGCCCTCGATCTGGGAGGCAATGCCCAAGCCCTCTGCTAAGTCGCGAATTGATGGATTTTGAAAAGCCCGGGTGTTTGAAATGACCACCGGGAATTGCTGGACGGCGGCTCCGCAATTTGCGGCGTGGGCTTTGGCCTCGGCGACCGTTGCGACAGCAACCACATCATGTGGAACGTGGTTTCGGCTGAGAAAGGTCCTTAGCCTCGACGTAGCCGCATCGGACTGGAGCCCAATCAACTTTACGTCGCCCAACCTATCGGCAACCAGTCGCATGCGGCGCAAAATGAAACTGAGGAGAATTTTCTCTCCCAACTCGGCTTCAATCGCGATAAGGCGCTGCAATTCGGGGCGTGAAACTGCGATGGTCTGCGTTGGCCCTTTGGCGCGCCCTGCGACACGCACGCCGCCGCCAGTCATCGTTGCGATCTCTCCTGCATAGTGGCCGCGATCATGCGAAATAATAACCTGCTCCGCGCTGCCCGCACCGCTGACGATCTCCAGCTCACCATCCAGAACAAGGAAAAACCCGGTGTCGCGGTCACCAACATTCCAGAGAAATTCGCCATCAGCGAAGGCTCTTTCCGAACCATAATCGCGGACGATGTCAATTTCCTCCTCGCTCAGCATAGGGGCGAGCTCGTGATGCCGCGCTTCGGTGCCTGCCGCCCACGGCGGCGTGTCGGAGTGAGATTGTTGCAATTTCGATTCTGGTGCTTGATCGATCGTCATCTCTTCATTGGGTGTTGTTGTGGCGTGATTGGGCGCGGCATGGGCGGACTATGGCGTGGAAGCGGGGTGGGCTCAAGCCGGGCGGCCCCGTCAACTCCAACGCCGCACCGCTATCAATAGCGCTGCTCATTCACCCTGCCTTGCTATGTCCGCTTCGCATGAGAAGCGGACATCCATGTATGTACCGAAGCTTTGTCTGATCGACCCCACAGAAAGATCCAACACGCGGGTCAGAGTATGCGAGTGCGTGAACGACGAAATCCAGACTGCCGCAAACCTCCTTTACGCGTGCGAATGCTTTGTCGACACTGGCAAGGTC
>JAUWCP010000140.1 GCA_030609245.1 Hyphomicrobium sp. | reverse complement strand
CAGCGTGGGGCGCGATTGGATTTTGCACTCGTGCCAACGAGTACCGCCCGGCGCTAACGCACCAACTGCTCAAAAATCGGACAACAAGATTATTGGGACCCGCGTCGAGATCGGCGGCAAGTCCGTCTGGATCGATCGCACCAAGGGCAGCGTGCCGGCGATCATCGCGCAGCCACAAGTCCTGGCAGCTCCCTCAAATTGTTGCAAGATTGGTCGTGCGCGGCAGTTGTCAGTGCTCGCAATAACCGAGCGCGTCCTGTATCGCGACTTGCTTTAGGCGTAAGGAACTTTAAGACACACGACGGCAGGACAGCGCACGACGTTGTCATGTATTGGATGTGAATTGCTGATCGTTTGGAGGACCATACCCATGCACAAGATCGCAAAAGCGACAACCGTCGTCCTTGCGGCGCTCTTTGCCCTGGCCGTAACGGCTTGCTCTGGCCCGACCGCAAGCGACTTCGCCGGCAAGTGGAAGGTGGCCGACACCGCTGGCACGGCCTTCGAGATCACATTAGGCGATAATGGGTCAGCGACGGGTAATCGCAGCGGCGAGGTAATGGAAGGCACCTGGAAGTTTGACAACGGTGCTGCGGTCATCGATTGGACGAACGGTTGGACCACCAAGATCGCTAAGGACGGTGACGGCTATACCAAGACGGCCTGGAGCAAAGGTCTGACAATGAACAATCCGTCGACCAATACCTCGAGCGCTGAAAAGGTGAACTAACCGCGCTTAAAAGCGTAGAAGATTAGCCGCGCGCGCGACACGCCCTCCTGAAGGATGCAATGCACCAGAAGGAGTGGTGTGCGCGGGGGCGGCGGACCGGGGAGGCTGCACGTGGCCTTGGCGGCCTTCAATCGGTCGCACTCTCAAGGTCGTAGCGATCGACGACGCTCGGCTGGATCACGCGCGCGTGCAAAGTTAACAAGATCAACTGCGCATCGAGACTGTCACCGGATAGCATCGCGGCGTCTATTCGACCTTCAACCTGAAGCGCAAGATGCGCGTCGTTCGCCCCCGCGAAAGGCTCCGCCCCAATCATGCAGTAGCCCACCAATTCCGCTGCCGCCCTATAGGATTGGGGCGCAGGTTCATTGCCGATCGCGTGATCCTTCAGCAGGTTTACGATGGTGAGCTTGACGGCCTCTGGAACGAGCCGTGGATGGACATCAACCGACCGCAGGGCCTGGTCGAGCCGGCGCAGGTCTTGAGATCGCCCAAAGATACCAAACAGGCCAAGCGAGGATCGTCGTCGGTTCATAATTTCGTTCCACGTAGCTTGATTGCTGCCGTTTCCACTTTCATGAGGCATTTTGTGATGTATTCGCCGGTGGCGCTTCCAGCGATACCTTCTCCAGTGCGAGATCAGGCTCGCCGCAAAGCGCTAGCATCCGCGCGCGCACAGCATCGCGCAGGCGCACGGCCGCGCTGAAGTCGTCTCCCTCTGCTTGCAGCGCTTCGCCAATGTGGACGCCTATTTCACCATGCCGTGGAAACCACTGTCCACCGCGTAGAACTGACCGCGTTCCTGTGATGACGACCGGGACGACCGGAACGCCGGCCTCGACCGCAACGGAGAAAGTTCCGAGTTGAAATCCGAGAAGGCCCGGCATTCGAGTGAGCGTCCCTTCCGGGAACGAGACGATACGTTCACCGGCAAGTAATGCCTCCAGAATACTCCGCGTGTCTTCGACGCCGCCCATGACGTCCGCTCTGCGTACGAACAGCGTGCCGACGCGACGCAGGAAGCGCCCTGCAACGCGCTGGTTGGCCAGCTCCTCTTTCGCAACAAATGAGAGCGGGCCTGGGAGAGCCGCTGAGAGCACCACCGCATCGAGATAGCTCGAATGGTTGACGGCGAGCGTTACCTTGCGCGCAGGGATTGGCTCGTCCGTGAGGACCTTGGGCGACAGGCCGGTAAGCCATAAGAATGCGCGCGCCGCGAAGTGGATCGCCTGATGGCGCCACCGCCGCTTCGGCAGCAGGACAACAACCGGCCACGAGATGGCTGCGATTGCGACCAGCAGTGTCCACCAGTAGCCCGCATAGACGCGATCGAAGATCCATCTGCGCAGACGGCGCATGCGGTTGCCGAACCCGGAAAGGGAGAGGCGCGCCAGCTGCCACCAAAGCGCGGAGCCCTTCTTTGAAAGCAAACCGCTCTCATAAAGAGTGCGCGCCGCAGAGCGGCGCAGCTTTCCACTCGATGTCTTCGGCACTGTGTGAGGCGGAGCCAACACCACGTCATCAGGTGCAATATCGAGCTGTGTCTTGGCCGCCTCGACAATCCGGCTCCTCAGCGCATCGATTGCGTCGGGCTCGGTGAGACGTGTCTCGACTAGCAGCACGAGGCGCTCGGTATCCGCATCCTCAGATGTGCTCGCAAAAGCCGCCACGCACCCTTTGCGAACCCCGTCGACGCTTCCAACGAGCTCCTCCAGCTCGTGGGGATAGATGTTGCGCCCCGCCTTGATAATCATGTCCTTGATGCGGCCGGTGATGAACACGTCTCCGCCGGCGATATAGGCCCGATCCCCGCTCTCCAGCCATTCGCCGTCGAAAAGTGCCTTGGTCTTCTCGTGGTTGCGGAAGTAGCCGCGCGTTGCAGAAGGTCCTTTGAACTGGAGCCGGCCTTCGGTGCGTTCGGGTGCTTCCGCGCCGGCGTCATCGATAATGCGAACTTCATGACCCTCGATGGGTCGCCCGCACGCAACAAAATTGAGCGCGGCCGCATCGCCAGGGCTGGCCGTTTTCGCATGCCCGTCGCGAGAAATCGCTGAGCGCTGAACCCGGTCCACGATCGGACCCCGGCCAACTGGGGGGAAAGTCAGACCCACGGCGTTTTCAGCGAGGCCGTAGACGGGGGCCAAGGCTTCGGGCTGGAACCCAAACTTCGTGAAGCGAGCGGTGAATCGCTCGATCGTGACAGGGCTGACCGGCTCTGCACCGTTCACCAGCATCTTAAGGGAGCTGAGGTCGAGCCCCTTGATGTCCTCATCGCGCACGTTCTTGCAGCACAACTCGAATGCGAAATTGGGCGCGGCCGAGATTGTGGCTCTATGCCGGCCCATGGCGCGCAACCAGCGCCCCGGGTCCGCAAGGAAGGCAAGCGGCGGCATGATGATTGTGGGGACACCGTAGTGAAGCGTGCCGAGCCAAGCCCCGATTAGCCCCATGTCGTGATAGAGCGGAAGCCAGCTCACGAATACGTCCGCCGAGCTTGCGTCGAGCGCCTCGCCCATCGCTCGAATGTTCGCCAAGAGGTTTGCGTGCGTGAGGACGACCCCCTTGGGGTCACCAGTACTGCCGGACGTGTATTGAATGAGCGCAATCGTCTCCGGTCCTGCCGGTACGATTTGCTCGATCGATCCCGCGTGCGACAGAGATTCTACTGTTTCCACGTGTCGAAGGTCTTCGCAAAGTCCCAGCAATAACTGGCCGACGTTGCGGATCTCCGAGCCAATAATAAGAAAACTCGCGCTGGCATTTCGTAAGATCCCCCCTTGCCGCCGCAGGTGGTCCTCAACTTGCGCCCGCCGAAACGGCGGATACAAAGGAACGGGAATGCCGCCCGCATATAGCACGCCGAAAAAGGCCTCGAAGAAGGCGGCCTCCGTGGGCAGCATGATGGCGACGCGCTCGCCAGGTGTCAGCCCGCGCTCGATAAGGCCAGCTGCCATGACGCGGGCCTCGCGATCGAGTTCGGCATAAGTGATTGTCTGTTCGTCGTCTTCGCTGCGCCAAAGGAGCACGTGCGGACGGTCGCCATGCAAGCGCACATGATAAGAAAGAACATCGATAAATGTTTCTGCGGTGAAGGGCGCAACGACCTCAGGTAGCTCCATCGTCGTTGCCGGTAGTGCTTCCAAAGCCGCTGCCCTGTCCGGCGCTGCACCAAGAAGCGCCTGCAGAAGATCACGCGGCGTGTTGGCATCGGCGATCAGCTGATCGGGTAGACGAACCTTGAACATGCGATCGATGCGCAGGACCAGCTCGGCGCGGCCCAGGCTGTCGAGACCCAGGTCGCGGTCGAGATCGCTGTCGAGGGTCACTGCCGCCCTGCGTTGCATGTGGGGGTGGAGTTCCCAAACCAGATCCCTCACGAGGCGGCTGAAGCGTGTAGCAACCTCGGCGCTGGCTTTATCCTGATCGGTACCGACAGAATGTTGCGGTGCGTCGATCACGGGGCAGGCGCTCCCGTATGAGTAGCTTGCGAATTTATGGCGCGAATGCTCGTCGCCTGAAAACAGAAATCCTCTAAAGCTACTTGTTGTCGTTGATTGCGATCAACAAGCGCTCAACGAAAAGGGGGCACTCTTTCCTCCTTTTGAGGCGCAGACGAGAGTATCACCACTCCACGAGTGACATGACCAAAATCGCGACTCTAACCCCTAATCCAGCGGTCGATATTTCTGTTGAGGTGGAGCGTATCGAGCCAATCCACAAGCTTCGCTGCATATCGGCCGAACGCGAAGCCGGTGGTGGCGGCATCAACGTCGCGCGTGTTATTCGCAGGCTCGACGGGGATGTGGTCGCGATCTACGCCACGGGTGGATCGATCGGCGAGCTGCTCGGGAAGCTCGTCGCCCAGGAAAGCGTTCCAAGCTTAACCGTGCCAATCGGCGAGGAATCGCGCGAGAATTTTGCCGCCTTTGAGAAAGAGAGCGGGCAACAATATCGCTTCGTTGTTCCCGGTCCCCGTCTTTCCGAACCGGAATGGCGGGCGTGTCTCGACGCTCTAGTGTCACTCGATGCCAGACCAGAGTTCATTGTTGCGAGTGGAAGTCTGCCGCCTGGCGTACCCGACACAGTTTACGGAGAGGTCGCTAAGGTCGCCAAGGCCAAGGACGCGAAGTTTATCCTCGATAGCTCCGGAGCCGCGCTGAAGGCCGCTTTGGCGGAAGGCGCCTACCTCATCAAGCCAAATTTGCGCGAACTGCGCTCGCTTGTGGGTGAGCACCTGGAAGGCAAGGCGGCGTGGGTCGAAGCATGCCGCAAGCTCGTGAACGCAAACCTGGCGAAGGTCGTTGCCTTGACGCTTGGCGACCAGGGCGCCTTGTTGGTCACCTCGGAGCAAGCTTGGTTTGCCAAGGCCATTCCGGTTCACCCCGTCAGCGCGATCGGCGCCGGCGACAGCTTTTTGGGTGCCTTAGTGTGGGCGCTGAGTTCGGGTCGCCGTTTTGAGGATGCGCTTCGCTACGGTGTCGCCGCGGGGTCTTTGGCGTTGTTGACGCCAGGGACCGGGCTTTGCCGTCGAGAGGACGTCGAGCACTTCGTCGGCGAGGTCGAGCTTGAGGTCATTTGAAGCGCACGTCAGCGGATGCATTCCCACAGCTGCGTTTCCTCGTCCAGCCGATCAATTTCCATTCCCTTGAAATCGCTACGCGAGACGATGCCCCAGATCTTTCCGTTCTCGACGACTGGAAGATGACGGAAGCCGCCATCATTCATCGCCCGCAGCGCGTCGATTGCGCGGCTCTCGGGCGCGATGGTGGTGGGATTCGGCGTCATCGCCTGCGCCAGCGTCGTCACCGCAGCAACCTTACCTTCCGCAAATGTACGCACTGCGTCGCGGCCGGTGAAGATGCCGCTCAGGCGCCGTTGGTCGTCGATCACGAGCACTGAACCGGCGCGATGTTCGCACATGCACTTGCAGGCCTGCTGTACCGTCTCGTGCGCGGCCAGGACAAGCGGGTTTTGGTCTGCGACAATGTCTGCGATCGTTCGGTTGGTCATGATGCCTCCTTCTCAGCGGATGCTCTGTCCCTCAAGATCAATCGCTAATGACATCCTTATTCTTCTAACCACACTGCAGTTGAAGGGCTGTTGTTCTCCTTCAAGCCTTCTGCACGCTGCAACGTACCTCCTCTTATATCTGCATCGTCGGAGCATTTCTCAAGGCAGAAGCCGGCCGGGGAGTTGCCAGCAGGGCCCTCACTGCTTTGCACGCAAGCTCGTAATATACGAGACGATGTTGTCGGTGTCCTGGGCAGGGATGATGAAATTGGGCATCGTCGGATGTGGGCTTTGGAACCACACGACGAGCGCACGGGCGTTCATGCCCGGTGTATTGGCTACATCTTCAAAGCTTGGCGCGTCAGGGTTCGGCGATAGCTGGTCGCCTGCGTCAACCGCGTGGCACTCTGCGCAATTCTGTCTTGCATATTGGAGGCCTTGCTGCGGATCGCCAAGCTCTACGGCTCCCGCGGTACTCGGCACCAGGATCAGGGCCAACGCTGCGATCGCGTTCAGAATGCGCATAGTCAGCTCTTTTTCACGCTGTCGGAGGCGAGATGGTGGCACTATGCCGATGGCCGACCACACTCATTTATCCATTTGGAGCCGGCGCAGCTTAGCTTTGCGCACGTGGCAAGAGGAATGATCTGCGTCAAGTCCAGTCGGAAAGAGGCAAACC
>JAUWCP010000163.1 GCA_030609245.1 Hyphomicrobium sp. | reverse complement strand
GGTAGCGCAGGCTCCACTTATAAGTCTTGCGTAGCCGAAGGGTTAGACTCCAGCCTGGGTCGAATGTCTGCTTATGGCACAAAGCGGACATTTGAGCCGCCTCCGAGAATGTCCGCTTTTGGGGGTAAAGCGGACGTCGTGCCTCTTCGCCGGTCAAGTTTCCCCCACCTTTGGCGCAGCCGAGATTACGAATGGCAGGGCACGTGAGACCTTGAAGAGACGGTGTGGCGCAATAACTCAATACCACTGAACCGAATTTCACGAGATGAGGTCTGACAATGGCCGCACAGCCGCCCGTATGTGACTTCGGCTGGAAGGCACATAGTTTCACGCTTCCAGCGACGGATGGAAAGACCTACAGCCTCGCCGATCTCAAGGGCGAGCATGGCACGCTGGTTATGTTCATCTGCAATCACTGTCCCTATGTGCAGGCCGTCATCGACCGCATTGTCAGGGATGTGCACGACCTCAAGGCATTGGGCGTGAAAAGCGTCGCCATCTGCTCCAACGACGCAGCGACTTATCCGGAAGACTCCTTCGACAACATGTGTGCGTTCGCCAGCCAGCACGCCCTCCCCTTTCCCTACCTCCACGATGAGAGCCAGGACGTCGTTCGAACCTACGGTGCGGTGTGTACTCCGGACTTCTTCGGCTTCAACGACCGTCTGGAATTGCAGTATCGCGGGCGCCTCGATGAGGGCCGAGGGGAGCCGGCGCGCCCTGGCGCCAAACGCGAGCTTTTCGAGGCCATGAAGCACATCGCTGAGACGGGCAGAGGGCCTCGGCATCAGGTCCCCTCAGTCGGCTGCTCAATCAAATGGAAGTCGGCCGGCGCTGCCTGATTGAAACGATTGGCGACCTCCGCAGGATGGTGTGCTCCCCTGAAACGGTACCAAGTTGACTGAGCGAATCCGGCTGATGCGCTTCGATCGACGTGGCAGCGTTTGCATGCGACCGCCCCAACACGCCATCCATTCAGGTGAGATCTAAGCCAATGTCCGCTATTGGCACTTAGCGGACAACTGAGCCGCCTCTGAAAATGTCCGCTTCTGGGGGTAAAGCGGACATCTGTCGTGCGGGTCCAAATGTCCGCTTTTGACCCAAAGCGGACATCGTCGGTTCCCCAGATAACGCCGCAAGGTGGCATATCGGGATGCCGTTGGAGTAGAGCTGTCCACCGCATCATAAGCGGAAGTACAGGTTTTAGTTCGTGGGCACCGTCAAAGGGGACAATACCTTCTGCCCCAACGCGGAGACGTTCCGCATTCTTGCAGGAGCCAGCGCGCAGACGGCCATTGCGTGATGGAGTGGTGAGCCGAATAGCGGGTATGCGCCGCCCATCGTGCCCCCACTCAAGCTGAACCTGTCTCGATACCCCAAAATGTCCGCTTTGGGTCATAAGCGGACATTGACAGACTGATCCTGCCGCAGCGTCGTGAAGATCTCACCGCCGCGAATCCCCTCGCGAAGATCCGGCCTCCGTCCTTCCAATCGAACGGGCGGCGCCCGCGACCGAGGCACCCTGGCCACTCATCACCTGAACTTTGCGCAACGTCGCAATGGTCTCTTCTGGCTTGTGCCTCTTCTCTGCGATCGTGGCCTCCTGAGGATTCAAAAACCCATGCCTCAACCCGGATCACTTTCCTGTAGGCAGCTCATCGGCGGAGCTCTTTCCTCGATTGCTATGGCGCAGTTTTAGATCGAGTCACCTGCTCGCGACCCTCAGTGAAGTCTTGATTTCGATTGCAGGGTCGAGTGGTAGCGCAGCACCATCTTCGACCGGGTTCTTTTCATCGCGTTATCACTCGCGCCTGTCGGAGGTCCCGCCTCCGCTCCCCATGCGGCGGTAGATGTAAGGCGGTGGCGGCTCGCGCGATTCCTTCTCGGCGATCGCAGCGAACTCCTTGTGCCAAGGAGACAGGGCGCAAGCCGGATCCGTGTTCATTGCATCCCCCGTCACGGCAAGCGCCTGGCAGCGGCAGCCGCCCCAGTCGATCTCGCGACGCTCGCACGAGCGGCACGGTTCCTTCATCCACTCGGTGCCGCGAAACTTTTGGAATGCCTGGCCGTTGAACCAGATGTCGGCCAAGGACTTCTCGCGGACAGTGTCAATTTCGAGCCCCGGGATCATCTCGCAGGCATGGCAGGGGAGCACTTTGCCCGAAGGCGTCACGTCGACAAGGCTGCGGCCCCAGCCGCGCATGCAAGGCTTGGGGCGGACCGCGTAGTGGTCGTGCGCGACGACGTCGAATACGAGGATCCCCTTGAGCCGCTCCTTCGCCGCGTTGGTGATCTCGACGGATCGGTAGAATTGCTCGCGTGTGGGAATGAGCGCGGCGCGGTTTTTCAAGGCCCAGGCATAATACTGCGTGTGGGCAACCTCAAGCCGCCCGGCGCCAACCTCAACCGCATATGCAATAATGGCGTCAAGGTTTTCGATATTCTGCCGGTGAACCACCACGTTGATCGTCAGCGGGAGCCCGAGTTCCTTCACCCAGCCGGCAACCGCGTGCTTCTTTTCGGCACCTCCCTTGTAGGCCGAAATGTGCTCTGCATTCGCTGGATCGACATCATGAATCGAGAGCTGAACATGGTCGAGCCCGATCTTGACCATCCGCTCGAGCCGCTCACGCGTCAAAGTCACGCCCGAGGTAATGAGATTCGTGTAGAGGTCAGCCTTGACTGCGGCTTCGAGAATCTCTTCAAGGTCGTGGCGCACTGTGGGCTCACCGCCCGACAGATGCAGCTGGAGCACGCCGAGCTCTCCCGCCTGCCGCATCACGTCCTGCCATTCGGTGGTGGACAGCTCAGTGTTGACGCGATCCATCTCGAGAGGGTTGGAGCAATAGGGGCACTGGAGCGGACAGCGATAGGTCAGTTCGGCAAGCATGCCGATTGGCGCGCGCGTGCATTCCGGCGACTGCGCCTCCGCGGTCTCAAGGGGTCTCCGCTCCGTCATGACGTCACGCCTTTGTCTCCGAGATCCTGCAGCATGGCGATGATGCCGACGCGGATCTCTTTCAGTTAAGCGGATCAGCCAACTGCCAGCTTGATCGCGACGCGGGAGTGCTGGTCTTGTCTCCCGCGTCACGATCAACCGCCCCCTGGGCAACCTAGCCATACCCTCACTCGGGCCGGTAGGCGCCGGGCGGAATCATCCCCATAACATAAGCGAGATGAAGCGCATCGAGCTGCGCCCAAAGCACGTCGCACTTGAAGCGGACGGCGGCGACGCACGCTTCCTGCATCTCGCGCGTCCTGGCGTTGCTCTTGATGAACTCGAGCGCGAACGTTGCGTCGCGCGGCGCCTGCGTCAAGCGGCGCTTGAAGTAGGCCATCACGTCGTCGTTGACGAAGTTGTAGTTGGCCAGCATGCCAGCGATACGCTCGCGGTGGATCGAGGGCGCGAAAAGTTCAGTGAGTGAGGAGGCGACCGCCACAACGAGCGGCTGCTCAACCACGAAACGTACGTAGGCTTCGACGGCAAAGCGTGTCACTGGCAGCGCGCCGCGCATGCCGGTGACATACTCGCGCTCGAGTCCTAAATAATCCGTCAGCTTGAGCCAGCGTTCGATGCCGCCGTGCTCCTCCGGCAAGAGGCCATCGTGGTCGTGAACGCGGTGGATCCACTCACGGCGGAACTCGCGATCATAGACGCGGCTCATCAACGCCGCGTCTTTCCTCGGCACGGCCTCCTGGTAGCAGTAGCGGTTCAGTGCCCACGCCGCTACTTGGCCCTTATTGAGCTTGCCGCCGTGCAGCATCTTATGAAACTCGTGCTTATCGTGGTAGCGCTCTGTCCCGACCGCTCGGATCTGGTTTTCGAACTCCCCCTGGCTCCAGGGTTGCTCCACGGTCTCGAACTTCCTGACGAACTCGTTCATAGGTGTACCTCCATGCCGTCGTAACCGATTTCCCAGCCGGCAGCCTCGACTGCTTTTCGCTCCTGAGAGCCCTCGTCGAGCACTGGGTTGGAGTTATTGATGTGGACGTAGATCTTGCGCTCGACCCCGAGGTTTCTTAACGCGGAGATTGAGCCAAGGGATCCCGAGATCGAGATGTGCCCCATTCGGGAGCCCGTCTTGTTCAGGAGCCCCTGGCAGATCATCTCATCGTCGGTGTAGAGCGTGCCGTCGAAGAAGACGAGAGAGGCGCCCTTGAGGCGCTGCGCGAGGGCCTCGTCGACCTCGGCGCAGCCGGGAATGTAGAAGAACGCCTCTCCGGTGGCCGGATCGCTGATCTTCAGGCCGATGGTGTCGCCAACTTGTGTGCCAAACCTCATGCCGGCGGATGGATCCTCCAGGTAGAGAGCGATCTTGCCCGGCACATCGAAAGCCTCAGCGGTGAGCCCCAGATCGACACCCGCGCCCGTGAGCTGCAAAGGCCGGCCGAGTTCTAGCGGAGTGCGGGGCACGACGTTTGCCGCGAGGATGTCGAAAACGCAATTGGACTCGATGACGTCGAGCACACGTCGTGTCGCATAGATCGTGAAGGGCTGGGCCTCGCGCAGGTTGATGAGGCCACCGATATGGTCGACATCACCGTTGGTCAGCAAGGCCGCCTTGATCGGGCTGCCGCGGGCGCTGCCGTTGTTGGGCGTAAGCGCGGGCGCAACGTTGATTTGCTGCCTGAGGTCCGGAGAGGCATTAAGCAGAACCCAATCCTTGCCGTCGCCGCTCACGGCGAGGGAAGACTGTGTCAGCGCTTTGAAGTTTGACTTTCCGGATCTGACCGAAGAGCAGTTGCGGCAGTTGCAATTCCACTGTGGGAAACCGCCTCCAGCGCTACATCCTAGGATGCGAATTAGCATTTGAACTGTTGCCGCTTCCCAAAAGACAACCGTACGTGGACAGCTGCATCACAATTGCGGCCCCCTATTTCCAGCAGGCCTTGCAATTTCTCGAGTACTTCAGACGACGTCGATTCCCGCCGGTAGGTAGCTCGTCACCTCGAGCCCTACTTCTTGTTCTCTGACCTGCGGCTTGATCCAAGTTTTCACGGCGTTTCCTCCTTTTCTTGTCAGGAGGCACTGTGTCACGACCAGTCGTTTCCCGTTTGATCCACATCAAGAAATCCGATCACGCGGCGGTCAAAGCTCTGTGAGCAGCGGCAGCTCAGTTGCTTACTGCTGCTCACCTCTTGCCAAGCCCCGCAACGTGCCGAGATTAGGCACAACAATGCTGCGCCTGCCCTTGATGCCAATCATCCCCTGTGATTCGAAGTACCGGATTTCACGACTGACGGTTTCGATTGTCAGCCCAAGGAAGTCCGCTATCTCGTTGCGCGACAATGGTAGGTCGAACTCCAGGGAGGTCTGATCGCAATCCGCAACGCAGCCTGGTTGCGCCAAGCGCACCCCAATCGAGAAAAGTAGGCTTGCGACTTTCTCTTGAGCCGTTTTTCGACCCAGAAGAAACATCCATTCGCGCGATTCATCCAGGTCGTCGAGCGTGCGCCGCAGGAGCGACTGCCCTAGGCGAGGGTGGTTCAGCATCAGAGTTTCAAATGCGTCCTTCGAGAAGCAGCAGAGCTCGAGATTAGTCGTCGCCTGTGCAATGAGAGGGTTTCTCGTGGGATAGGGGCGTCCCAAGAAATCGGCAGGGAATCGCAGTCCGACGATCTGCTGGCGACCGTCATGCTGCGTCCTCACGAGCTTGACGACACCGGAGATGATGACGGCGAACG
>JAUWCP010000215.1 GCA_030609245.1 Hyphomicrobium sp. | reverse complement strand
GCGACGGCAGCTGCGGCACTGACCTGGATGTTCTCGGAGTGGCTGGTGCACGGAAAGCCGAGTGTACTTGGTATCGCGTCCGGCGCCATCGCTGGCCTCGTCGCGATCACGCCGGCATCGGGCTACGTCGATCCCAGGGGTGCGCTCATCATTGGTTTGGCGGCCGGCGTCGGTTGCTACATTTTCTCGACGGGCGTCAAGAGAGCGTTGGGCTACGACGACAGCCTTGACGTTTTCGGCGTGCACGGGATTGGCGGCATCATCGGCGCCCTTCTGACGGGTGTCTTTGCCGTAGAAGCAATTGGCGGCACCGCGGGTCTGCTCGAGGGCAACTTTGCCCAGGTGCCGACGCAGGTCTGGGGCATCATGGCAACAGTCGTCTGGAGCGGCCTCGCAACCTTCGTCATCCTGATGGTGCTCAAGGTTGTCATGGGCCTTCGGGTCAGCGAGCCTCAGGAGCAGGAAGGTCTCGATCTGGCTCTCCATGACGAGTCATTGCACTAAGGCCAAATGCGCTGCGGGCCGGTTTTCCCCGGTCCGCGGCGCTACTCCTGCTAATCACCGAGCGTGCGCCTCCCTTAGGTACGCTCAACTCGGCCCGAATGCTTCGGCAGACCGGGCCGTTTTTTGTGGCACGTTTCGCGCTGATAATTTGACTTCATTCAGGGCCCGGCTCTCACGTGGTGATCCAAAGCACGCTGCGCCGTGAAAGATATTCAAGCAGACGAAGCAAATGGGGTTGGCGCAGCGCCACGCAGCCTGTGGTTGGTGTCATTTCAGACCGGGCG
This sequence comes from Hyphomicrobium sp., assembly GCA_030609245.1. Lineage (GTDB taxonomy): Bacteria > Pseudomonadota > Alphaproteobacteria > Rhizobiales > Hyphomicrobiaceae > Hyphomicrobium_A. Next base: position 3,356 of record JAUWCP010000215.1, on the reverse strand, counting down.
ACGTGCATGAAAACGGCGCTGCCCCGCCCGCGAATACGGGGGCATTCGTTGTGGCTCATCACTACAATCACATCGTAGAGATGGTCGTCGCGCCACAGGCGCTCGGCACCAGCGGGGTAGGGGTGGCGAACGCGCCGGTTATAGTTGCGGTCTGGCGGATCGTCGCACCATCCATCGGATATGCGCAACGGCCTCAACGGCAGACGGCAACGCGGCCGCGCCAAGCGATCGGCGCGATAAAGCACCTCGCGGAGCATGAAGGCTCCGATCGGCGTGGCACCATCCCCCTCTCGTTTGTCAGCGCTGCGGCCCGACCAGCCGAGCGTGCAGGGAAAGCACAGGTTTCCACATGAGATAGTGCCGACCGTTGCTCGCGCGGAGCGGCCGCGCACAATGAGTTGTAGACCATTGGCGCGTGTCTTCATTGGAGGTTCCCGGCACCCGTGCTATTCGCTTGCCCTAATCGAACACCAAGAAACGGCCTTACAGAGCGCGAGCCTCTGAGGCCGAATTTACACCGGAGCGATTTAGCATGAGTACAGCACGCAGGGTTATCATCGTTGATGACGACGAGGATCTCCGTTATTCCCTGAAGGACCAGCTCATCCTTCACGATGAGTTCGATGTGGCGACAGCCAGCACGGCGTCCAACGGCATGGAGTTGGCAAAATCCAATCACTTCGACCTCGTCGTGTTCGACGTCTCTCTGCCCGACATGGATGGCCGCGAGGCCGTTCGGTTGCTGCGAAAGTCCGGATTCAAGACACCGATCGTCATGCTGACTGGCAATGTGTCGGACGCCGATCAGATTCTCGGCCTTGATGCCGGTGCAAATGATTACATTACAAAGCCTTTCAAATTCGCAGTGCTGCTCGCGCGCATTCGCGCGCAATTGCGCCAGCATGAGCAAAGCGAGGATGCGGTTTTCGGCATTGGTCCATATACGTTCAAGCCTGCCTCCAAGCTTTTGATCGACGAGAAGGGCGCAAAGATCCGCCTCACCGAAAAGGAAACCTCGATCCTCAAGTATCTCTACCGTTCGGGCGATAAAGTTGTTTCGCGCGAGCTGCTTCTGCACGAGGTGTGGGGTTACAACGCTGGCGTCACCACTCACACTCTGGAGACCCACATCTACCGGCTGCGCCAGAAAATCGAGAAAGACCCCTCCAATGCCGAACTCCTGGTGACAGAGACTGGCGGGTATAAGCTCGTCCCCTGACCGCAAGGCAATCCCCGTGTGAATCCATCGCGGGCCTCTAGACCATTCGTCGCGAATCATCCGAATCTGTGAGCCAATCGTGTCTGCTCCTTTGCAGAGCGGACATGGCATCACCAGCACCGTTGGTGACCTCCGCGTTCGCGATGGGAGAATACAAATTTCGGCCGATCACATTCTCAGACAGCTCTCACACGTCAGTTTGTTCCAAGGACTGACGCCGCTGCAAATCTCCAAGATCGCTCGGCGCGCCGAGCGCGTTATTTACAATCCAGGCGCGATGATCATCGAGGAAAACGCAGAAGGCGACGCCGCTGTTTTAATCATTTCCGGCCAAACCGTACGCGTTAACGGACCGGAGCTTACCTCGCGCACCTCGCCAGTTGCAGAAGGCTCTTTGCTTGGCGAGTTTGCGATGTTGGTCGAGACAACTTACAGCTCAACCATCGTTGCCCGGGGCCACGTACGCGCTTTGCGCATTACACGCGATGAACTACACGCTCAGATTGCCGAGGACCGCGATCTCGCGGATCGCCTTGTCCAAAAAATCGTTGGGCGATTGTCGCAAATGGCCGTAGTGCTGCGCCAGATCGACGCGACGCTTTCACGCTCGGCCGACGCGACAGAAAAATCGTCCGTCAGCGGAAATACACAACCCGCACTTCCGGCGAATTCCGCGGCCGCCCACTGAACCCAAGGCGAACAAAACAACGAAAAACGCCCAACCCCGGGGGGAGGGGTTGGGCGCGAGAGCGCTTTCGCGCGTGGTGCCGGGAGGGAAGCCGACACCCCAGGTGATGTCGTTCGGCTAGACGGGGGGCACTACCGATACAGGGTGACACCACCTGACTTTCCTGAGTTAAGCGCAAGATGGCCAAGTTCAATAGAGCCCACACGCGGTTATCACAAAAAGTTTATCGCCGCCCCTGGTTTTTCCCCAGGTCGGGCGTTGCCAAGCGTCCGAATAGCCACACTTTCCGGCCTGTCAGGGCGTGCCAAGCGGCTTGCCGAGGGGCCTAATCCTGAACAAATCCCGGTGCAGCTCGACGCTCGTGACCAAATCTGACACCTCGACGCGTGTATCGAGGCCTTGGGCATCCTTAGTAATCCACTCCTTGAGCTCTAAATATGGCTTCGTGGTGAGGAACAGCCTGATTTGTCCAGGCGCATTGGGATCTTTGTCCTCAATCCCGACCACGATCATGTCCTCAGATTCCTGGACCTCGATGATGCGGGCATCGCGCACCAAGTTCACATCGCTACGCAAAACCAGCCTGAACGGTGTTTGATTCAGCGCAACGCGATCCTCATTGTTGAGGTCAAGATCTTGGATAGCCAGGTAGCGGCCGTCCGAAATGACGATCTGGCGGGAGGGCCGCGCATAGTCAAAGCGAAATAGGCCCGGCCGTTTCACATAGAATTTGCCCCTCATCCGTTTGTTGTCGGCGCTCGTCTGAACGAACCTACCCTTGAGCGTATGCAATTCACGAAAGTATCCGCTGACTTGTTCGACCAGTTCAAGCTGCCGCTCGTTGAGGTCGATGCCCTCGTGGCTCCTGGCTCGGGCCACCTCGGCGTTCCATGCTGAGCTAGTGCCCGAGTGCTCAGGCGGCTGCGGCGGCTGCGCTGGAATAGGGGCTGGAACGACCAAATCCTCGCTCATGGCAATCACAGGCATCACGATCACGCCCAAGGACGCGATCGCCACAATCCATCTCAGTTTGTGCATTGAGCCCCCAAACCTCTCGAATCGAGTTCGCAACAGTAGCCTGTGCGGCGACGGGAGAAATCCCAGCATTCCCCCAATCCCCGAATATTACGTCCAGATCTTGGCGGTTTTTAGCTGCGTCGTCCCCATCGAGGCGAGCCCGTCAACCGTCCCCGCCACGTCTACGAGGCGACGCGCTGGCCAACATTGTCACGGGCTGTGAGCAGGATCTCGCGCTTGCCGACATTGTTTGCAGGGCCAATCAGACCCTCTCGTTCCATGCGTTCGACGACGTCGGCTGCCCGATTGTAACCAATCGAGAGACGGCGTTGCAGGTAGCTCGTCGAAACCTTGCGATCCCGCAGCACAATAGCGACGGCCTTATCGTAGAGGTCGTCCTGGCGGGACTCTCGATCTTGCGCGCCCGCGGCC
>JAUWCP010000013.1 GCA_030609245.1 Hyphomicrobium sp. | reverse complement strand
TGACGCAGCGCGTCTACGAAGCGCTCAACAATGCGCCGCTTTGGCGAGCGCGAGAGCAGATGCAAGATCACTTCCGTGTCGGATGTCGACTGGCAGATTGCGCCAGAGGAGACCAGGTCGCTGCGCAACGTCAGCGCGTTGATGAAGTTTCCGTTGTGGCCGATGGCAAAGCCGCCGGTGTCGATGTCGGCGAACAACGGCTGCACATTGCGCAAAACCGCATGGCCCGTCGTCGAGTAGCGATTGTGGCCGATGGCGATGTGACCCTGGAGCCTTTGGATCACGCTGGCGCGGGAGAAATTATCGCCCACGAGGCCCATACGCCGCTCGGAATGGAACTGCTTGCCATCGTACGAAACGATGCCGCAGGCCTCCTGGCCGCGGTGCTGCAGCGCGTGGAGACCGAGGGCGGTGATTGCGGCGGCATCGGCGTGCCCAAGAACACCGAAGACTCCGCATTCCTCGCGGAGTCGGTCGTCGCCGTACCGGAGATATCCAGGCCCACGGAGTTTTTGGTCCGCCTCGTGACTATAGCTCATGGCCACCTCCCGCTGGTGCCCTGCAGTGCCCCATGAAGATACGCAAAGGTTAACGTTGGTCGATCTTCAGCCGCGTCAGCCAGCGCGTACCTGCTACGTGACAGAAATATGATACCTGACGCGGCGTTCAAGCGCCAATTCGTCGCCGCTGGACTTTTCCAACCAGCTTTGTTGGTCCCCTGGAGGCGCCGTAAGCGAGGAGGGGAGGTTGCTTTCCAGTATGGAGCGCAGGGCGTCGCCAGTGGCCTTAACGTAAGGGAGGGAGGCCGAATCGCGCACCCAGGGGTATTGCTGTTCCGGATTGGGAAAGAATGCCTCGTAAAACATGAACGGGATCACGATCAGGATAAAGCCCCTGAAAACGCCGAAGATAAATCCTAAGATTCGGTCAATCATGCCGATTCGGCTGTCGAGGATGGCATCGGAGAGCCGGGCCGTGATCAGGTGCACCACGATGAGCACAATCACGAAGATAAGAGCGCCCACGACGATTTGCGCGACAGCCACCTGGGTGCCCATCTGCTGCGCCATCTCTTCGGCGAAGGGCTTGTGGTAGAGCACAAAGTAAAGAACGGCGCCCGCCGCTACGAGCCACGAGACGATGGAGAGCATCTCTCGTGCGAATCCCCGATACATCGCCAGAAGGCCGGAGATGAACGCCACGGCAATAAGCGCAGCGTCGAGGTAAGTCAGCGGCCCAATCATGAACGAAATCCCCGTTGTCAGCAGCCTCTCGACACGCAGGGGCCGCCGTTTGTCAGTCGCATGACAGCGACCCGTCCGCAAGCTCTCTCAAATGGGTGACGCGGCGCAGCGTCAACTTCGACATTTTCGTTTCCAGCTCGCCCTGAGCAGGCAACACGGCACGCCTAAACCCCAGTTTTTGCGCCTCTTTTAGCCTTGGCGCCATGAGCGGAGTAGCCCTTACGGCCCCCGAAAGTGACACTTCGCCGAAGTGTACTTGGTGTCGCGGAATCGCAACACCCGACAGCGAGGATAGCAATGCAGCCGCTGCAGCGAGATCGGCAGCGGGTTCGGTGATCTTAAGACCGCCGGCGACATTGAGATAAACATCTTGCCCCGCAAACGACACACCGGCCCGCGCCTCGAGCACGGCCAGCAGCATGGATAATCTGTTGGCGTCCCAACCGACGACGGCGCGGCGCGGTGTGCCCAGGCCCGATGGCGCAACAAGCGCTTGGATTTCGACGAGCAGAGGGCGCGTGCCCTCGATGCCGGCAAATACGGCGGCGCCGGGGCTTAAGGCATCGCGGTCACCCAGGAAGAGCTCCGAGGGGTTTGCGACCTCGCGCAGCCCCTCGGAGGCCATCTCGAAGACACCGATCTCGTCCGTTGCGCCGAAGCGGTTCTTAACGGCCCGCAAAATGCGATAGGTGTGGTCGCGATCTCCTTCGAAATACAACACGGTGTCGACCATGTGCTCGATCACCTTCGGGCCGGCGATCTGACCATCCTTGGTCACGTGTCCGACCATCAGCAGCGTACTTCCCGTGGTCTTGGCATGCCGGATGAGGGCATGAGCGGCCGCACGTACCTGGCTCACGGTGCCGGGCGCGGCTTCGATGGCCTCGGCCCAAAGAGTTTGAATGGAGTCGATGACGATGAGATCAGCGCGTTTGCCGTCCTCCAGCGTTGCGAGGATACTGGCAAGATTGGTTTCACTCGCGAGCGCAACGGGTGCGTCGGAAAGGCCGAGCCGCTCAGCTCGCAACCGCACCTGCGCGGATGCTTCCTCGCCCGAAAAGTAAATCGCGTGGCGTCCAGCACTGGCGAGCGTGGCCGCAAGCTGCAAAACCAGCGTTGACTTGCCGACGCCCGGCTCGCCACCGATCAGCAAAGCGGAGCCCGGCACGAGCCCGCCGCCAGTCACCCTGTCGAGCTCGGCGTGGCCCGTAGAGAAGCGGGGCGCCTCCTTGCCGCCGCCTTTCAGCGTCTCAAGCGCGATCACGCGCCCTTTTCTGGCGCGCGCCAATCCCGTGCCCGGCGGTGCGGCGACGTCGGTCTCCTCGATCAGCGTATTCCACTCGCCGCAAGCAGAGCATTTCCCCGCCCAGCGCGGCGAGACAGCGCCGCAGCTCTGGCAGACGAATGACGTCTTGCTCGCCTTGCCCATGCGCGATCAGTCGCCTTGGTCTAGATAGATGCGATGAAACCGGGATCCGAGCCGCGTCAGAACTTCATAGCCAATAGTCTTGGCGCTGGCGCCAACGGTCTCGATTGCGAGTTCAGGTCCGACGAGGTCGACCCAATCGCCCGGTGCGGGGGCAGGATTGTCGATATCCGTCACATCGACGGTGATCAAATCCATCGACACGCGCCCAACGATGGGTGCGTGCTTGCCGCCGATACTGACCGCGCCGCCGGGTTCCTCGTTTGTTGCACTCGCGTGGCGGAAAACACCATCGGCATAGCCGGCCGCGACAGTGGCAATGCGCTGGGGCTTGTGTGTGCGGTAGCTGGCGGAGTAGCCAATGCGGCCACCACGAGTAACGTCGCGCACCTGCAAAATGCGCGCGCTCACGCGCACGACGGGGCCAACCGGCGTAAGGCGTCCCGGCGCAGCCTGGCCGCCATAGAGTGCATAACCAGGGCGTACCAGATCGCAATGATATTCAGCGCCAAGCATCATCCCGTCCGAGGCAGCGATGCTCGCCGGCGCAAATGGTAGAGTGGCGCGCAGACTGTTGAAGGTATCGAGCTGTTCGCGGTTCATGGGATGGCCCGCCTCGTCAGCGCAGGCAAGGTGGCTCATGACGAGCGCAAGTCTTAAACGTGCCAAGAGGGCCGCATCGCGTGAAAGCTCTTCGACCTCGTCTTGGCTCATGCCAAGCCGATTGAGCCCTGTATCGATATGCAGGGCCGCAGGTGGAGGATCGGCGTCATCGGAGGTGTGAGCGACCCACTCGCGCACCTCACCTAAACTCGCAAGCACGGGAATGGCGCTGATGCTCACCAATTCGCGTGCTGTTCCAGGTAGCAATCCATCAAGGACGTAAATCGCCGCATCGGTTGCGAGCGCGCGTGCGTCTCGAGCCTCCTCAGGCGTGGCGACAAAAAAGTTCTGGCAGCCGGCCTCAGCAAGGGCGGGAATGATGCGCGCGGCGCCGACGCCATAGGCATCGGCCTTGACCACAGCACCGCACTCGGCCGGCGCAACGTGGTGAGCAAGCGCACGCCAGTTGGCGCGGACCTGAGCAAGATCGATGACAATTATTCCTGTTGCGCCGGCGGGGACGTCGCGCGGTACTTCTTTTGAGGGCTTTGGCGTGGACACACTGGCCATGCCTAACTCCACTTTCAGCGAGGCCTGGCCAGGAAATGGCCGTGTGCGGCGAGCCCGAATGTCATGCATGGAGCTTCACCCTCGAGAAGCCTCTAACGACGCTCTTTCTAGAGCAAGATCGTTTTTGATGGAATCACTCAGCCTTCGTCCGGGAGATCTCCAACAGATAAGTGAATCTTGCTCTCAATCAAAAGTGTAGAGACTGATTCACGTTTCACTTGGAACGCCTCAAGTGCGTCCAAGTGAAACGATCAGATTCTAGACCCGAATCGGGGTGCAAACGAGGCAATTAGCCCACGTAATTAGGAACCTGATAGTCGCGGGCCATGTTGGAAAAGCGCGTAAACTGGGCCTCGAAGGTTAGTGCCACGGTGCCCGTAGGCCCGTGGCGCTGCTTGCCGACGATGACCTCGGCCTTACCATGAACGAGGCCCATCTCCTGCTGCCACTTCAGCATTTCCTCGACTTTGCCCTCGGACGGCTTCTGGCGCTCGAGGTAATACTCCTCGCGGTAGACGAACATGACCACGTCGGCGTCTTGCTCGATCGAGCCCGACTCGCGCAAGTCGGAGAGCTGTGGCCGTTTGTCGTCGCGCTGCTCGACCTGGCGGGAGAGCTGGGAGAGGGCAAGGATGGGAACGTTGAGTTCCTTCGCGAGCGCCTTGAGACCGGTCGTGATCTCGGAGACCTCTTGCACGCGGCCTTCGCTCTGGCGCTTGTGTCCGGTCAGAAGCTGCAGGTAGTCGACAACAAGCAGGCCCAACCCCTTCTGGCGCTTTAGTTTGCGCGCGCGCGAGGCGAGCTGTGCGACCGAGATGCCGCCCGTCTGGTCAATGTAGAGCGGGATCTCGCTCATCTCGCGGCTCACGTCCACGAGCTTACGGAAATCAGGCTCATCGATCATGCCACGGCGGATCTTCTCGCTCGAAATTTCCGTTTGCTCGGATAGGATTCGGGTGGCCAGTTGCTCGGCCGACATCTCCAAAGAGAAGAAGCCAACGATGGCCCCGTCGACTACTTTCTCGGTGCCATCGGACTGCTGTTCGGGGCGATAATTTCGGGCGATGTTGTAAGCGATGTTGGTGGCGAGCGCGGTCTTGCCCATACTCGGCCGGCCGGCGAGGATAATCAGGTCGGAAGGTTGCATTCCGCCGAGCTTGGCGTCGAGGTCCGTAAGACCCGTTGCGAGCCCGGACAAGTGGCCAGAGCGTTGGTAAGCTGCATTCGCCATATCAATGGCGTTTGTGAGGGCCGCATTAAAGCCGAGAAAACCCTGGCCATATTTGTTCTGCTCGGCAAGATCGTAGAGCCGCGTTTCGGCGTCCTCGATCTGCGTCTTGGGTGGATGGTCGACAGCGCTGTCAAAGGCACAGTTGACCATGTCCTCGCCGATGATGATCAGCGCGCGGCGCGTGGCGAGATCGTAGACCGTGCGGCCGTACTCTTCCGCGTTGATGATGGTGGTCGCGGTTGCTGCCAGCGTGCCCAAATATTGAGGGACCGTCAGCGTGGGTGAGATCGGCTCGGCGTTCTCGAAGAACGTCCTTAGCGTAATGGGCGTTGCTTGCTTGCCGGCATGAATGAGCTTCGACGTCGTGTCGAAGATCTGCTGGTGCAACGGATCGAAAAAGTGTTGCGGCTCGAGGAACGAGGACACACGGTCCATCGCCTCGTTGTTGACGAGGATAGCGCCAAGCAGCGCCTGCTCCGCCTCCAAGTTGTGCGGGGCCTGACGAAAGGGGAGGGACTCGTCGGCAGCAGGCGCTGCCTTGAGCCGGTCGGAGATGAGGGTCGCATTTTGTGCCATAAGGCGGACGGTATCCGATTCCAAGCGCCTCCCGTCGAGACGTCAAACGTCCTCATCCCCGCTATGCACATGCGGTCCGGAAAACGCTTGCTGCAGCGAATCGTGCAACAGGCCCTATTTTGTCGCCTTTTCCGGCTCGCCGCCGTCGGTTGCAGGAGCATCCTCACCCGATTCGGCAGGAGCGGCGTCTTTCTCGAAGACCTCAGGGTCGAAGGTCTCCAGCTCGATCACCTCGTCCTTGACAATAGTGACGTCCTCGCCGGCTGCCTGACGTTTGGCTTCATCTTCGGAGCGGGCCACGTTGAGCATCACCTTGACGAGCACCTCTGGGTGGAGTGCGACGCTTATGTCATGCAAGCCCAGAGTCTTGATCGGCCGCTCCATGACCACCTGACGGCGCTCGATGGTAAACCCGCCTTCCGTCACCAGATCGGAGATATCGCGGGTCGAGACGGAGCCATATAGCTGTCCAGTGTCGCCGGCGCTGCGGATGGCAGTGAAGATCTGACCTTCGAGCTTTTTGGCAACGGCCTCGGCTTCCTTTTTGAGTTCGAGATTATTGGCTTCAAGTTGCGCGCGGTGCGTTTCGAATCGCGCGCGATTTTTGTCGGTCGCGCGCAGCGCCTTCTTCTGCGGGAGCAGAAAGTTGCGTGCGTACCCGTCCTTGACGGTGACGACATCACCCATCTGGCCAAGCCGGCCGATGCGCTGAAGCAGTATGATCTCCATTGGGCAACTCCTTCTACGTTGGAATCTATCAATCCTTGTTACGATTTCGGCGGTTCGGATGGCGGTTGGAGCATCTTGCGAAGGGGCCAGACCGATTCCGTTAGGCCGAGAATAGCGACGGCGAGCGAGGCAACCGTGTTCACGATGAAGAGCGCGGCATAGATCGCCCACAATGCAAACGGGCGCCATGGGCGGCCACGCGTGATGTAATGCACGACGGCCAGTCCCATGAGCACGTATGAAAGAAACAGCGGGCCCGCGAAGCCCATGGCTATGAGCCCCAAAAACCCGGAGAGAAATGCAGCCGCTGTCGCAGCAGCAAGCATCAGCGCCGTGCCGGGGGGATAGGTCATCGCCGCAAGGTCGGGCCAGGGTCGCCGCAACCGGCCCGATGCAAGCGTAATGCGCCCTGCAAGCCACATGTTGAATAGCAGACTGCCCATGGTGGAGATGGCCGAGGCCGCAGGCAGCAGCGCGAGCGTGACGGAGGTTACCTCGTCGATTTCTTTGGAACCCAGGACAGGTGCGTCGGGTATCTTGGCGAGTTCTGTCTGGATGAAGGATTCCAGCATGGTTCGCAATGTCGCGCGCAATGTCTCGACGTCCCCACCCAGTAGGAACAGTGTGAGCATCGAAAAAACGGCCGCCATCAGTGCTGCGGCAAGCACGACTCGGCCGATTGGATACCATTCTGTCTCGCCGGGAGACTGTCGATTGAGAGAGGCAAGGTGCGCGAGCACGACCACGGGCAACGCTTGGCTCGCGGCAAAAATGAGTGCGGCCGTGCTACTGCCTGCGGCAAAAACGAGTGCTGTTCCCGCGATACCGGCGATGGCCGCCGCCAGGGGCCCAATGCCAAGCCCCGCCAAAAAAAGCGCAAGCGGCGTCAAAAGAAAAAGCACAATGCGCACGAGCAACGGGCCCGTCGTCGCGGACGCGAACACTGTAGCCGAAACAAGGCCGGCGCCGAGCGCGATCAGGAGTTTGTACGGCATCAGAAAAGCTGTCCCGCGTTCTCGCGGTTAGAGACGGGGACAACCGCCCCTTCGTCCCAACCCTTGAAAGAAGTCAGACCCGGAGGTCGAACACTGGGCTCGTCACTTCAAGATGTAGGGCAACAGCCCCAAGAAACGTGCCCGCTTGATGGCCCGCGACAGCTCACGCTGCTTCTTGGCCGAAACGGCTGTAATGCGGCTTGGAACGATCTTGCCTCGCTCCGATACATACCGTCCCAGCAGACGCACATCCTTGTAATCGATCTTTGGAGCATGGTCGCCTGAAAAGGGGCACGTCTTACGGCGGCGATGAAAGGGGCGGCGTCCTCCACCCGATGCGATCTCAGCCATGACTTATGCCTCCGAATCTTTGCTGGGCGCTTCGCTGGGCTTGGCCTCAGCTGCGGGTGCGGGTGCGTCTTTTTCTTCGCGGGGTGGCCGTGGCGGGCGCTCGCCGCCTTCGCGATCACCACGCGGCGGACGCGGCCTACCCGAATCGCGATCGCCGCGGAAGCCACCCCCGCCGCGGCCACCGCCACCACGGAAGCCGCCGCGGCCGCCAAAGCCGCGATCACCATCACGCCGGTCGTCCCGATCACCCTTGCGCATCATGACCGAGGGCTCGGTCTCGTGCTCGTCGACCTTAAGCGTCAAGAAGCGAAGGACCTCGGTCGACAGCCCCATCCGCCGCTCCATCTCAGCGACAGCGTCGTGTGGTGCATCGATATTCAGAAGAGAGAAGTGCGCCTTGCGGCTCTTCTTGATTTTATAGGCCAGGGACTTAAGGCCCCAGTACTCGCTCTTGGTGACCTTGCCGCCACCTTCTTCGATGAGGGCTGTGTATTCCTTGGTGAGTGCCTCGATTTGAGCGTTCGAGACGTCCTGGCGCGCCAGGAAGACATGCTCATAGAGTGGCATGCGTTCAGCCTTTCGTTCGGTTGTCCAAGCGCTCCGGCGCAAAGCCCCTTACGGACCCCGAGAAAGGCCCAATCAGGTCACCCATGAGAGCGAAGACACTGGGAGACGGGCCTTAAAGCCCTGCCGCGCTGCCGCGGACTCCCGTTCAGCCTCCAACCGGAGCGGGTAAGTGGCGCTTTATACGCTAAATTCCACTCCCGGCAAGAGGCGAAGCAGGGCTCAGGTGGCAGCGGTCTCTGCCTGGCCGGGCCGCGACCAATGGGGTCGGCTGGCTTGACAGACTGCTGGGCGGCGTGGCTAAAGCGGTGCGTGCGGCCCCTTTGTCTTCTTCTGGCCAGCCGCTCACGATTCCCAAATAAGGACGAAAACGGATGGCGGTCGCATTCGTATTTCCAGGGCAGGGCAGCCAGGACGTTGGCATGGGGCGCGAGCTGGCTGAGGCCTATGGCGCAGCGCGTGAGGTCTTCGAGGAGGTCGACGCGGTCCTGTCGCAGAATCTGTCGCAGATTATGTGGGAGGGCCCCAAGGAGACGCTTACGCTCACCGAGAACGCGCAGCCAGCGCTTTTGGCGGTGTCGATGGCCGTCATGCGCGTCCTGGAGCAGGAGAAGGGTTTCTCTCTCAAGGGCAAGGTCAAGTTCGTTGCAGGCCACTCGCTGGGCGAGTATTCCGCACTTGCCGCTGCTGGCGCGTTTTCACTCGCCGATGCTGTGCGGCTGTTGAAGCTCAGAGGTCAAGCCATGCAAGCCGCCGTGCCAGTGGGGAAGGGCGCAATGAGCGCACTGCTCGGCGTTGGGATCGATGTTGCACGGAAAGTAGCCCAAGCAGCTGCGCAAGGTGATGTGTGTCAGATTGCCAATGACAATGAGCCCTTGCAGGTCGTGCTTTCCGGCGACAAAGCGGCGCTCGACCGCGTTCTGGAAGTCGGAAAGCAATTCGGTGTGCGCCGCACCGTGCCCTTACCAGTTTCCGCGCCGTTCCATTGCGCGCTGATGCAACCTGCTGCGGATGCAATGGCTGAGGCGCTCGCAAGTATCGATGTTCAGGCGCCTATTGTCCCGGTCGTTGCAAACGTGATTGCAGAGCCTGTCACGGACCCGGCAGAGATCAAGATGCGGCTTGTAGAGCAGGTGACAGGCACCGTACGGTGGCGCGAATGTGTTACCTACATGACAGCCAACGGTGTCACGGACATCTACGAAGTCGGCGTCGGCAAGGTCCTCGCAGGCCTTGTCAAGCGAACGGAAAAAACTCTCAACGCCATCAGCATCGGCACGCCGGCCGAGGTCGACGCTGCGCTGGATCAACTCAACACTTAGAAGTCTAAGGAAACGCCATGTTCGACCTCTCGGGCAAGACGGCCCTTGTTACCGGAGCAACCGGCGGTATCGGCGGTGCGATCGCTCGCGCGTTCCACACTGCGGGCGCAACCGTCGCCATCTCAGGACGGCAGAGCGACAAACTTGAGGCGCTTGCCAAGGAACTTGGGGACCGCGTTCATGTGTTGCCCTGCGATCTGGCAGACCGTGCAGCCGTCGCCAAGCTTATTGACGAGGCGGTCGCCAAGATGGGCGGTCTTTCCATTCTGGTGAACAACGCTGGCCTCGCCCGCGACAATCTCTTCATGGTCATGAAAGACGACCAGTGGGATGATGTGATCGCCGTCAATCTGACCTCGACTTTCATGCTTTGCCGCGCTGCGGCCCGCGCCATGCTACGCGCCAGGCCGAACTTCGGGCGCATCATCAACATCGCGTCCGTATCGGGTGTCTTTGGCAATCCTGGCCAGGGCAATTACGCCGCCTCGAAGGCCGGCGTCATCGGTATGACGAAGTCGCTGGCCCGCGAGGTGGCGCCACGCGGCATTACCGCAAATTGCATCGCGCCGGGGTTCATCCAGACCGCCATGACGGATGCCCTCAACGAAAAGCAGACCGAGGAAATCGCCAAGATGATCCCGGCACAGCGTTTTGGCACCCCTGACGAGGTCGCCGCCGGTGCTGTTTATTTGGCGAGCGCGGAGGCGGCCTATATCACCGGCCAGACGCTTCATATCAATGGCGGCATGGCGATGGTCTAACACGCATGGTAAACAACGCCGTTTCATCCACTCTCATGCCTGTATTGGCCCCGGCTTTCAGGGGCTTCACATGGCAGGTGACAGCCGCCCTGGGGTGCTGGCCAAGCCCAGTGAATTGTGTTAACGAGCCGGACGGTTTTCGCGCTGTCGACGCAACGGTACCGGCCCAGACGGGCCGTAGATTCGAGCGGTGCTCGGCGGGCGAAGAGTGGGGATAACAGCGTTGTTTCAGCGGCCGCCAGTTGCGAGCCCTCGGAACTGTGCAAGAAGGATGGCCGGACCGCGGGTAACCCCAACAACAACTTGAATTCAGATTGCCAAGAGCAAACGACACGAGGGAAGACGATGAGCGATGTCGCGGAGCGCGTGAAAAAGATTGTCGTGGAGCATTTGGGTGTGGAGGCCGAGAAGGTCACCGAGAACGCTAGCTTCATTGATGACCTGGGCGCCGACAGTTTGGATACGGTCGAACTCGTGATGGCTTTCGAGGAGGAGTTTGGCTGCGAAATTCCCGATGACGCCGCCGAGCACATCCTGACCGTTGGCGATGCGGTGAAGTTCCTCGAGAAGAACGCCAGCCCCGCGTGACGCGGGCTGACCATCCTGACGGCGTGGCAAATGGCGCGCACACAGGAGGTCTAGATCGCGGCTTGTCTGCGGGACGCACGCGCGCAAACCGTGGTAACGCTTGAACGGTACGCGGGCTGAAGCAAACTCCCGAAGGACAAGAATGCGTCGCGTCGTCATTACAGGACTTGGAATCGTTTCTCCCGTTGGATGTGGTGTCGAGTCGTCCTGGTCGGCATTACTTGCCGGCGCTAATGGCGCGCGTCGCGTCGAGGAATTCGACGTTTCCGATCTTAGCTGTCAGATCGCGTGCCTTATTCCGCGCGGCGAAACATCTGAGGGCAAATTCAATCCCGACGATTGGATGGCACCCAAGGAGCAGCGCAAAGTCGATGAGTTTATCGTCTACGCCATGGCCGCTTCCGAACAGGCACTGGCCGATGCCGGCTACAAGGCGGACACGAGCGAAAAGCAAGAACGGACCGGCGTCCTCATAGGCTCCGGCATCGGTGGTCTGCCCGGCATCGCCGCGACGTCGATTCTTCTTCATGAAAAGGGTCCGCGCCGTGTCAGCCCATTCTTTATTCCCGGGCGCCTAATAAATCTCGCCTCGGGCCATGTCTCCATCAGGCACCAATTGAAGGGCCCCAACCATTCGGTCGTTACGGCCTGCTCTACAGGCTCGCACGCGATTGGTGACGCGAGCCGTCTCGTTGCGTTGGGGGACGCCGACGTTATGGTCGCAGGCGGCAGCGAGTCGCCGATCTGCCGCGTCGCCATTGCCGGCTTCGCCGCCTGCCGCGCGCTGTCGACTGGCTTCAATGATCGCCCCACGCAGGCGTCCCGGCCTTACGATAAGGACCGCGATGGCTTTGTCATGGGCGAAGGGGCAGGCATCGTGGTGCTGGAGGAATTGGAACATGCCAAGGCGCGCGGCGCCAAGATATACGCCGAGGTCATAGGCTACGGGATGTCTGGCGATGCCTTTCACATCACCGCGCCCGAAGAGAGCGGCGACGGCGCCAGTCGGTGTATGCGGGCCGCACTAAACCGCGCAGGGATTGAAGCGAGCGACATTGACTATGTGAACGCGCACGGCACATCCACCCCGATGGGCGATGAGATCGAGTTGCGTGCAGTGGAGCGGTTGTTCGGCAACGCGAGCGGCAAGCTTGCGATGTCTTCGACCAAGTCGGCGACCGGTCATCTCCTTGGAGCTGCGGGCGCCATCGAGGCGATCTTCTCGGTGCTCGCAATCCGCGACAATATTGTACCGCCGACCCTCAACCTCGATAATCCGTCGGTCAATACGCCTATCGACTTGGTGCCGCATGAGGCAAAGGAGCGCGAGATCAACACGGTGTTGTCGAACTCATTCGGTTTCGGCGGAACCAACGCGTCCTTAATTCTGCGCCGCGTTATCTGAGGCGTATTGGCCACTTAGTTCTGCAGTGCTGGCGAATACCCGAGTTCGTTTCGCGCTTTTGCCACATTTGCCGATAGGGTCGGGGCAATATACGGCACACATGCCGAGCGAGATCGACCGCGTCGGTGAACCTGAACGGACCCATGAGAAATACCCGCCTTCCGCGGCAGGAGCCAGTATTTCACAAAGCCGGTGTGCGCCCGCGTAGCCCCGCGGAGATGCTCGAGCCCTCGCGCGCGCCAATGCGCCCAGATGGGAATCACGAGCCAGTGCAGCCGCCACCAGCGGGCGGGTTGATCCGCTTTGTCAGCGGTGTGCTCACGCTGCTTCTTGTCATCATGGTGGTGGTCGGTGCCTTGAGCGCACTGCTCTATCACCAGTTCGAAAGCGCGGGACCTCTGCCGGTCTCTCGTGTTGTCGCCATTCCTAAAGGGGAGGGGCGCATCGAGATTGCGACGCGACTGGAGCGGCAAGGGATCATCTCCAACCGCTGGACATTCATTGCTAGCTACCTCTTGCGCAATGCGCTCCGTGATAGCCCGGTCGAACTTAAGGCGGGCGAATACGAGATTAAGAAACATGCCAGCATGGCCGATGTGCTCAACACACTGGTCCAAGGCAAGAGCATCCTATTGAAGCTTACCATTCCTGAAGGCTTGACCAGTCAGCAGATCGTGGAGCGCGTGCGCGGCGAGCCCGACCTGGACGGCGAAATCACCGACATCCCGCAGGAAGGTTCGCTGCTCCCTGACACCTATCGTTTCTCCAAGGGTATGGCGCGCCAAGAGCTGCTGGAGCGTATGCAGGTGGAGATGCAGCGTTATCTGGCTCAGGCGTGGGCGAATCGCCAAGCGGATCTGCCGTTGAAGAGCCCGCAAGAGGCCATCATCTTTGCCTCTATCGTCGAGAAGGAGACAGGCCGTCCCGATGAGCGTAGCCGCGTTGCCGGCGTCTTCATGAATCGCCTGCGCACGGGTATGCGGCTGCAGTCCGATCCGACCGTCATCTATGGTATCGCTGGCGGCCAGGGCGGCTTGGGGCGTCCCATCACGCGTGCCGATCTTCATCAGCAGACGGCCCATAACACCTATCAAATAAAGGGGTTACCACCGACGCCAATCTGCAATCCAGGTCGCTCCGCCATCGATGCCGCGCTCAAACCAGCGGAAACAAAAGAACTCTTCTTCGTTGCTGACGGATCCGGTGGTCACGCCTTCTCCACGACGCTGATCCAGCACAACGCCGCCGTATCCAATTGGCGTAAGGTGGAACGCGGGAGACGGGCGAGGCAGGCGGCCGCAGCTAAGGCCGCCACGGCAGAGTCATTCGCAGCTCCGCAAGTGCTCAACGCGGGATCGGCCGCCACGGCCTCTCCCATACCGCTTCCCGTGCGCAAGCCAGCCAGATAACGTGCCCAGCGCAGCTCAGTGTGGTCATACCACTTGAAGGCGTCACGAGCGCTGCCTTGTTGGCACCGGCCGCTGCCGTTAGATTTCGGCCTCCTCTTAATGTCGTCCCGAAGGATCTTGGAAGACACTATGACGATGAAGAGCATGACTGGCTTCGCGCGCGCTGACGGGTCGCTTGGCACAGCGGCCTGGCATTGGGAGTTGCGCAGTGTGAATGGCCGTGGGCTTGATGTTCGGGTGCGCTTGCCGAACGGCTATGAATCGCTGGAGCCTGCAATCCGCGAAGCCGTGGCAAAACACCTTGTGCGCGGCAACGTGACGGTATCGCTTAGTGTCAACCGCCGGGAAGGGGGACAGGCAATCCGTCTCAATGAGGAGGCTCTGGCCGAGGTGGTGAAGGCGGCTGATCGCATCCGCGATCTGACGGGCTGCGCGCTGCCGCGCGCGGACGGCCTCATCGGCATCAAAGGCGTTCTGGAAATGAGCGAGGAAGAGGAGGAGTCTGAGGAGACCGCCGCTCGTTCCGAAGCCATACTTGACCATTTAAATGAGGTGCTTGCCTCACTCGTAGGTGCACGATCAGCGGAAGGGCAGCGGCTAAACAAGGTCCTGAATGCCCACCTCGTCGAGATCGACCGGCTCGTCAACTTGATTGAGTCTTCACCGGCACGTACTCCCGCAGCGGTCAAAGCACGCCTCAAGGAACAAATCGCCCGACTCCTGGAAGCAAGCAATGGCCTCGATCCAGAGCGCCTGCATCAAGAAGCCGTGCTCATTGCGACGCGCGCCGACGTCGAAGAGGAACTGAAGCGCTTGAGCGCCCACGTTGGCGCGGCCCATGATCTGCTAAAGGACGACGGCGCTGTTGGCCGCAAATTCGATTTCTTGGCGCAGGAGTTCAACCGCGAAGCGAATACCGTATGTTCCAAGGCGAACGACGTGGAAATCACGCGCGCGGGTCTTGCGCTAAAAACCGTTATCGATCAGATGCGCGAGCAGGTGCAGAACATCGAGTAATCCAATCGCAGACCATTCACAGGCCGACGGACGTGAGCCTATGACCGCAGACGGGCCGAAAATCGATAGGCGGGGACTTCTTTTGGTGCTGTCGTCGCCCTCAGGTGCAGGCAAGACGACGCTCGCGCGCCGACTAATTGAATCGGATAGCTCAATCTCGTCGTCGGTGTCGGTAACGACGCGCACGCCGCGACTAGGCGAGGTTGATGGACGTGACTACAACTTTATCCACGCAGAAACCTTTGAAAGGATGCGCGATAAGGGGGAGTTGCTCGAATGGGCCCGCGTCTTCGACAACGCTTATGGCACACCCCGTGCACCCGTTGAGGCAGCGATCGCGGAAGGGCGCGACGTGCTGTTTGACATCGATTGGCAGGGCGCACAGCAACTTTCGGAAAAGATGAAGCACGACGTGGTGCGCGTGTTTGTGCTGCCGCCGTCGCATGAGGCGCTAGAGGAGCGCTTGCGTGCGCGTGCCCAAGATTCTGAGGACGTGGTCAAACGGCGAATGGCGGATGCCTCCGCCGAAATCAGCCACTGGCCTGAGTACGACTACGTGATCGTCAACGCCGACATCGAAAAATCGCTTGCCGGATTGCAGGCCATCCTGTCGGCGGAACGTTTAAAGCGTGAGCGCCTCGATGGCCTAACGGCCTTCGTGCGCGACATGCAAAAGGCACTGTAAGGGGCGCGGGAATGCGGCCCGATTGATGCGAACCAAGCGTTGCTCTCCCAGGAGGTATGGACGTGCGAGGTCTGTCCGTTCAGTTCATCCTCACGGCGGCCTTTCTGTTTCTGGCGGCGGCGCTGCGCATCAGCGATCCGGGACCCGTCGCAAGCCTGCGTCAGTCCGTCTTCGACACCTACCTTGCGGTGTCGCCACGCACCAACGATCCCACACTTCCTGTCCGCATTGTCGATATCGATGAGGCGTCTTTGACGCGCGTTGGTCAGTGGCCATGGCCCAGAACGAAGCTTGCCACGATCATCGATAATCTGACGAAGGCGGGCGTCAGCACGATTAGCGTCGATTTAATTCTTGCCGAGCCAGATCGTCTTTCGCCGGGTGAGTTTGCTAAACTATTTTCTGATGTGCCCGAGCTCGTGCCGCTGATAAGGCAGGCTGCAACGCTTCCATCTAACGATAGACAACTCGCGGCTGCCATCGCGGCGGCACCGGTTGTTCTTGGTTTTGCGGCGGAGAACGCCAGCAGGGGTATGCCGGGGGCCGTGCGTGCGCGTTTCGCTTTCGCGGGCGACGACCCGAAAGATTTTGTCCCCAGCTTCGCTGGCGGCGTCGGCAGTCTGCCTGCGCTGAGTCGGCGTGCGCCAGGGCTTGGTGCCGTCAATTGGATCCCAGTGCGCGATCAGATCGTTCGCCGCGCACCCTTGCTGCTTTCCATAGGCGGCACACTCTATCCCTCGCTGCCACTTGAAACCCTGCGCCTCGCGCTGGGAGAGACGACCATCTTTGTGCGCTCGTCGGGCGGTAGCGGCGTTTGGTCATTCGGCGAGAAGACGGGCGTTGACACAGTACGCGTGGGAAACATCGTGCTGCCGACAGATGCGAGTGGCGAGCTCTGGCTGCGCTTTGCGCAGCACGACCGGAAGCGCTACATCTCGGCGCACAGCATCTTGGATGGTTCCTTTGGCCCTGAAGAGGTGGCGGGACGGCACGTGCTGATTGGTACAAGTGCAGTGGGCCTCCTCGATTTGCGGGCGACGCCGCTTGGCCCCGCTGTGCCCGGCGTTGAGATCCACGCCCAGGCTTTGGAGCAGATGTTGTCGGGCGACCACCTCGTCCGGCCCGCCTACGCAACTGGTGCAGAGCTACTTTTTCTCGTTGTGGTAGGTGCTGCTATTGCTTGGTTGGTTTATCACTTCGGCGCAGCTATGGCTGCGTTCATGGGCACGGTGGCTATAGGGGCCGTATTCGCGGCCTCTTGGTTTGCCTTTACGCAGGCTGGTTTTCTGTTTGATCCCGTATACCCATCGCTTGCCGTCGTCCTGCTCTATCTCGCAACCTCGCTCGATAACTACGTTGAAACCGAGAGAGACCGCAATCGCGTGCGCCATGCCTTCAGCCACTACGTGGCTGCGCCCCTAGTCGAGGAACTCGCTCGCAATCAGGACAAGCTGAAACTCGGTGGCGAGATGCGCGAAGTGACGGTTTTGTTCGCGGATGTGCGCGGCTTTACCAAGATTTCGGAGGGTATGAGCGCTGAAGCGCTGGTGCGCTTTGTCAATGAGCTCTTTACGCCGCTATCCGAGGTGATCCTGGCGCAGAGAGGGACCATCGACAAATTCATGGGCGATGCGGTGATGGCATTCTGGAACGCACCGCTGCTCGATGCCGAGCACGCTCGAAATGCGGCACGCGCAGCACTTGGTATGATCTCCCGTCTGCAGATCCGGAATGAAGATTGGGCGGCTGAGGCGCGCCGCCGCGGCAATACGCACAAGCCTGTGCGCATCGGTGTCGGACTCAATACGGGTGAATGCTGCGTGGGCAACGTGGGCTCACCCGAACGCTTCGATTATTCGATCCTGGGAGACGTCGTGAACGTGGCCTCGCGCTTGGAGGAGGCCACGAAGACATACAAGGTCCCCATTATCGTCGGTGAGCGAACAGTGAAAGCAGTCCAAGGATTCGCATTCCTGGAGATCGACGCGGTTTTGTTTCGCGGCAAGGACCGGTCTGAACGTGTCTTCGCCCTTCTTGGCGATGAGACCGTTGCGGAGTCCGAAAACTTTCGCAAGCTTGAGAGGGCGCATCATCAGCTTTTGATTGCGCTCAGCACCAAGGACGTGACCGGTGCCCAAAAGGCTCTGGAGGCGTGTCGATCGCTTGGCTGGGATAACTTGGCGCCGCTCTATGACACTTTTGCGCGACGCCTCACGCCTGCCGCGTGAGGGTTTTTCGCGGCCGAAGCACGCCCGAACGTGCGGGCCGCGCCTGGTTACTAGTCATTATGCCTACGACGGCTACCGCGGCCAATCCCGCCGCCGATGCCAATCGTTATGCCAAAGCTGGGTTTCGAGCTGGCCCGGCTTTTGGATTTACGTTTCCTCTTGGCCTTCTTCACCCTTTTCTTCTTCTTGGCCTTTTTGACCTTCTTCTCTGGCTTGTTGGCTTCGTGCTTGTCGGGGAAGTTGCCAAGGATGACGTAGTCGGGTGTGAAGATGGGGTCAGGATCGAACAGCGGCGCTGCGACCATGAAAGGAAATGCGGTATTGAATGGCGCTACTTGTTTGTCCGGGAGGCTCGCCCATTTGACGGGATTGCCCACGTCGCCGGAAGGCGTAATGCGGATGAGTTTGCCGGGCTCGTCGTGCTCGCGGCACTCGCCCTTCTCATTACAGACTTCGATGGCGCCTTCGATGAGCAACAGCCAGGACAAGCCGCTGTCCTGAATATAAACATCGAATATGGTGCCGCGTACCGTGATCGACGCTGTCGGTGTGCGAATGACGTAGGCCGGCTTGGCGGCAATGCCTGTGATGAACCGAAAGGTTCCCCTGACGAGATTGAGGACAATGGCGCCGCCGGTCATATCGGGATTGTAAACGAACTCGTCGAGCAACAGTTGCGAACCAGGCCCGAGCGCCAACATGGTATCATCGCGCAGCTTGAGCTCGCCCGTGCCTTTCGCGCTGACCTCGATCAAATCGTCTTGGCGGACGTCGTCGCCTGTCGTGAGACGACGATAGTCAGTCTCGTATTCCGCCGTCACAAGATTGACGACCCTGACAGCCGAACCAATGGCATCGCCCGGCGCGGCAATCGCCTGCGTGCCGCTCCAGAGGAGCGCGGTGCTGAACAGTGCTAGTATTTTTAAGCGCATGACGAGTGAACCGTCTGCTAGGGAGCTGCGTTGATCGAAGCTTGGCTCTAGGCCAAAAGCTGTTCCCTACGTAACAGGATAAACCATTAGAGCGAGATGAACATCCCCCAAATTTGTCCGATTTCAAACAATGAAACATTTCAGGTCTTCTTATTGGGCTGAACTCGATGGCCAGCGTCGTGTCTGTAAGTGTGAACAGGCTTAATCCGGCGTTAAACTTATCACCCTAGGTGCGGCCGGCTTTGGAGCGCTCGAAGACGAGAGCGAGCTGCGCAAAATCCTTCACGCTGACGTCCTCGGCACGCAAGTTTCCCGCAATGCCAGCCACATCGAGCAACTCTTCGGGTACAGGCACGAGCTGCTTGAGGCTCGTGCGCAGCATTTTGCGCCGTTGTCCGAAGGCGGCGGCCGTCACCTTGCCTAGAACAATTGCCGAGCAGAGGGGCGAGGGGTGCTGACGCGTTAGAAACTCAACGACAGCCGAGGAAATTTTCGGGGGTGGTGTGAAGACTTCTGGCGGCAACGTCATGGCAACGCGGACCTTGGTACGCCACTGCGAGAGCACGGAGAGGCGCCCATAGGTCTTCGTTCCTGGTGTTGCCACGATCCGATCAGCCACCTCTTTTTGAAACATGAGAACCATGCGGTCGTACCAAGGCGGCCAAGGGTCTGTTTCGAGCCAGCCGACAAGGAGGCGTGTGGCGACCGCGTAGGGCAGGTTGGCTGCGATGGTCGCCTTACCAGCCTTTTCTGCCGCAAGGAGCCGCGGCCAATCGGCGTTGAGCGCGTCGCCAAAGTGCACCTTGAGCCGTCCGGGATAGCGAGCCGCGATCATATCAAGCGCGGGAGCGCAGCGCTTATCGACTTCAAATGCGATGACGCGTGCCGCCCCCTCCATGAAGAGGCCGCGTGTGAGCCCCCCCGGACCTGGTCCCACTTCGACGACAGTGCGGCCCTGTAGTGGACCGGCCGCTCGCGCGATACGGCGCGTGACATTAAGGTCCAGGATGAAGTTCTGGCCGAGGCTCTTCTTGGCGGTAAGCCCAAGAGAGGCGATGACCTCGCGCAGGGGCGGCAGACCATCGGGGCTCGCGCCCGTGCCCGTCTCGCGGCTGTCGTTAGTACTCATCCTGGCGCAGATGCGGCACGCGCGGTAGCGATTTGGGCTGCAAGTCTTAGACTCTCGATAAAGCTTTGCGGTGAGGCACACGCTTGCGCGGCAATGTCAAAGGCTGTGCCGTGGTCTGGAGACGTGCGCACAAAGGGCAGCCCCAGCGTAACGTTGACGCCGCGGTCGAAGGCGATCGTCTTGAATGGGATCAGCGCCTGGTCATGGTACATGGCAATCACCGCATCATAGCTGGCTCGCACGCCCGAGTGAAACAAGGTATCAGCCGGGTGCGGACCCGTGAGCGAAAATCCCTCCCTGCGCAATTCAGCGATTGCCGGCGCGATAACATTGCGTTCCTCGTCGCCCATGGTGCCGTCCTCGCCTCCGTGCGGGTTAAGGCCGGTTACCACAACGCGCGGCGCGGCAATCACGAAGTCGCGCTTCAGCGCCTCAAACGTGATGCGTGCCGTATCCATGAGCGCCTCCCGTGTGACCGCCTTGGAGACATCGGCAAGCGGGATATGGATAGTGAGCGGCACGACGCGCAGCTCTTCACACGCCAGCATCATGACTGGGCGGAAACGTTGCTCGACAAAATGGCGCTGTGCGAGTGCGGCCAGAAATTCGGTGTGGCCCCGATAAGCAAAGCCGGAGGAGGCGAGGACGCTCTTGGCGATCGGGTTGGTGACCAGGGCCATTGCCTCACCGCCAATAACGGCTGCAGTCGCCTGTTCGATGGCAGCGATGACGGCGGCGGCATTGGCGGGATCGGGCACGCCCGGCGTAACGGGCGCCGCCAGGGAGACGGGCCGGACGGGAAGGGCGCTAGCAAATACGTCGACCGCCTCTGACAGGGATCCAATGACCTGCGGCGTCGCCGCAAGACCCATTAGGCGGATGCGCTGGGTAAGGGTATTGGGGTCAGCAAAGAGCACGAATGGGGGAAGATTGTGCGCGCCCCGCTCTGCCCATGCCTTGAGACATATCTCCAGACCAATCCCGGCCGGGTCGCCCATGCTGACTGCGATCGGCATCCTAATCCGGCGGCTGGCCGTAGTGCCCATTAGCGATACTCGATAAGAGCGTCCTGGCGCAGGTCCTTGAGATGGCGCTTGGCGAGAATCTCGAACTCCTTCTGCTGGAGCTGGTTCTTCGCTGATGCGCGCTTTTTCTCTCGCGCCGGAACGACCTTGCGGCCGCAAACCGCCCACAACTCTACGCCGCCCTCGCCGACGCTCGGGGGTAACATCTCGTCATCTCGTGCGCTCATCAAGAGGGTGCGTGTCGGCTCAGGGATGCTCGATGGCGAACGCAGACCCAGGTTCTGGAACCGGGCACCTGTTATGCCCGTAGCGAGTGAAGACGTACCTTTGCAGTCCTTGAACTTCGCGCGCATAAGCTCTGCATCGCGCAGCCGTCCCGCCACCTGTTTCTGGTCGAGCTTCGTCGGCATGGTCAGCAAAATCCGATGGATGCGCAACTCAACGTCGTCGCTGCCTTCGACATTGGCAATCATAACGTTCAGTCCGCGCGTTGCGTTCTGGATCTGACTGCCGAAACGCCGGCGGATGACGTTATTCCATGAGAGCGATGCTTTGATCCGCTCCTTCATCGCATCGACGGTGGCCCCCATCCTCGTGA
>JAUWCP010000091.1 GCA_030609245.1 Hyphomicrobium sp. | reverse complement strand
CGAAAGGTCGGTGATCACCACTTCACCGTCGGTCGTGCGGCGGATGACGGCGTGGTAGCGATGGACGGTCTTGGCCGAGAGCCGAATATCGTTGTCGGACTCGCGTCCAATTCTGACAAGCGAGCGGCCAATCACGAAATGGCCGCCCGGCATGCCTTCGATGTTGACCCAAGCTTCTGTCGGCCAGGAGGAAACTTCGGTTCGCGCCGTTGTCGCTCTTGGTTTTGCGCGGGATCGCTGAGAGGGGTGCGATATGACGAGCGTAGCATCGGGTGAGCGACGCGGACGGCGCAAAAAGAATCCCGCAAGCGCGAGTGGCGGAATGGCGAGCACTGCGAGGAGGCCCAGCATCAAGGCTGGCGCCTGCTCGAAACTCCCACGAAACCATTGTTGAAAACTCAGCCAGGGGTCGCCGCTGGCGCCGACCGCTGCAATGGTGACTACAGATTTGCTTAGCAGGCTCTGAGAGTCCGGTGTCATTGCGGTGTCAGCGGCCTCGACCAGGACCGCAGAAGCTCCGATATCAGATGAAATGATAACCGCTATCGCGGCGATCAGGACCGGCATCATTGACCAAGGTGGCCTCATGAAATTCTCTTGGGGCAAATCACAGTAAGCCTTATGTGGTATGACGGCAGGAACATGACCGCAAAGCGACGAGGCTGGGAATTGTTCATATAGAGTGCATCGCTCGCGCGAGCGCCACAATCATGCGCGATGCATTTGTCCGGAGGCTAAAAGTCATTGGCGAACGGTTGCGGGCCTTTGTGATGCGGTAGGCCCAGGCCGGAGCGTCCCGGGGAACCATGACGAATCTCGTAGCGCTGCCTAGCGGAACCGAACTCGTCGGCGACTACCGCATCGAGCGAGTGCTGGGGGCTGGCGGTTTCGGCATCACCTATCTCGCGGACGAGATTGCACTCGCACGCCTTGTCACCATCAAAGAGTATTTTCCAAGTGACTTCGCCGCGCGGGCCGGCGGTATCGAGGCGGCACCGCGTTCACAGGACTGCGCTGGCGACTACCGCTGGGGCTTAGACCGGTTCATCGAAGAAGCACAAACGCTCGCCAAGTTCGATCACACAAATATTGTGCGGGTCTATCGCTACTTCCGCTCCAACAATACCGGCTACATGGTCCTGCACTTCGAGGAGGGTGAAAGCCTCAAGAGCTGGTTGAAGTCGCGGGGCCGCGCGCCGCGGCAAAAGGAGCTCGATGCCATTTTGGCACCGATGCTCGATGCGCTGGAGCTGATCCATAAATCCGACTTCCTGCATCGTGACATCGCGCCGGACAACATCATCATCCGCAAGGCGGGCGATCCGGTTCTTATCGATTTTGGTTCGGCTCGCGGCGAGATCGCTTCGCACTCCAAGACGGTCTCCGCGCTCGTCAAGCCGGGCTACAGTCCCTACGAGCAGTACGCCGAAACGAGCAAGCGACAAGGCCCATGGACCGACATCTATGCGCTGGGCGCGACGCTCTATCATGCAGTTACCGGCAAGCGTCCACCGGACGCGCCCTCGCGCATGGTCAAAGATGAGATCGTGCCGGCCCAAGAGGCCGCGATCAGCTCCTACCGGCCGGGCTTCCTCAAGGCAATCGATCGCGCCCTGAAGCTCAACGTCGAGTCGAGGCCGCAGTCGATCGCAGATTGGCGCAACGACCTGTTGGCGGCCGATCCTCTAAAAACGGGGTGGCTCACGCGTTCGTTGGAGAAAAAGAAGAAGAAAGAAAAGGACGCTCCTTCTGAAGCGGACGAAGCGATAGTGGCCGAGCCACCGGCTAATCGTCGGGCGCCAGCTGCCGCTAAGCCGGCGCACGTCTCGCCCGACGTGCCGGGCCCCAAGGGCGGTATGCTCGATTTTTTCGACGAGCTGCGGAGAAAGCCCGCTCCGCGAGGCGCTCCCATAGCGCGGGCAGTCGCGTCATCTGCACTTGCCGAGACGGTTAAGCTCGAGGAACAGGCGCCTACTCCGAAAACTAAGAAAGTTGCCACGCCCAAGAGGCCGGGCCCCAAGAATCTGGTCCCCAAGAATCCGGTCCCCAAGAGTCCGGTCCCCAAGAGTCCTTGGCTCAAGAAGCCTGCACTCAACAAAGCTGGGCCCAACAAAGCCGAGCCCAACAAAGCCGAGCCCAAGAAAGCTGAGCCCAAGAAAGCTGAGCCCAAAAAGTCCGCGGCTCCAAAAAAGGCTGCGCGGAAACCGCGCTGGCTTTTCGAACCGCGCCGCCAGACGCGCCCGCGCCCGGTGAAGGGCACCCGCCGGCGGTGGGTTTCGCTCGCCTTCAAGCTTCTTATTGGCGTCGGTGTTGCAAGCGCGGCGGTCGCCATGCAGGACCGGATCTCTTCGGTTGGGGCCCCTGGCGTGGCTGTGCCGCCGAGCCTGCAGACCCAGGCGAGGCCGCCAGCTTCAGGCGTCGTTCCGATTGCCGAGTTCGATGCGCACCAGGGCCGCGTCGCGGGCCTCGACTATTCAGACGATGGGCGCTGGATCGTGACAGCCGGCAAGGATGCCACGATCAAGGTTTGGGACGCCGCCCAACATTCTCTTATCCGCACCATCGAGCTTGACGACGGCGGAGCCACCGCGCTCGCACTCTATGGCAAGCGCGCTTTGACGGGGCATGCCAACGGCAAGGTTGTGCTCTGGGGCCTGGAGCGCGGGGAAAAGCTCGCAACGGTTCAACGAAACGAGGCCAATATCTGGGCGGTTGCCTTTTTGGGCGACCCCGACCGGTTTGCGGTCGCGAGCCATGACTGGAAGGTTACGCTGTGGGACGTGCACCAGCCATCCGCACCCTTGAGCGTTCTGGAGGGTCATGACAATGCCGTACAGGCCCTTGCTGTTGCGCCTGGTCGGGGGCTGCTCGCTTCAGGCAGTGCCGATAAGACCGTGCGATTGTGGGATCTGAAATCGTTGAAGCGCAAGCGCACGTATCGCGGGCAGCGCGACTTTATCACCGCTCTTGCGTTCTCTCACAACGGAAAGAGGCTCGCTGGCAGTGCGCTCGATGGCCGTATCCGGGTCTGGTCGGCCTTGTCGCGCCGCATGCTGCGTCTGCTCCGCGGTCATAAGGGGAAAGTCGAAGATCTGGCGTTCTCGCCCTCAGGAACCCTGCTCGCCTCGGCAGGTGAGGATGGGACAGTACGTCTGTGGAACCTCAATCGGCGCAATTCCTCGCACACGTTGACCGGTCATATCGGTGGTGCGACGGCTCTTGCCTTTGCGCCCAACGGGCAACAACTGGCGTCAGCAGGCGCGAATGGCAAAGTGCGCCTGTGGGCGATGCCGCCAGCGAAAATCGCCAAAGATTGAGCGCACAGGCGCCCGTCGCGCTTGGCTTTTCCCTGACTAACAATACTTGAAGCCACGGATCGCTCTCGACGCAGCAGGCGAAGAGAGGCAGAATGCGGGCTGCACCGGAAGCAAAAAAGCGCTGGCCACTCTCATGGAATTCGATGCTGTACTGCTTGCACGTATACAGTTCGCGTTCACCATCACCTTCCACATAATCTTCCCCAGCTTCACCATTGGGCTCGCCGCGTTCATCGCCACGTTGTTGGTGCGCTGGCGCATCACGGGCCAAGAGCACCTGCACCGCCTCGCCCGGTTCTGGACCAAGATCTTTGCGGTTTCCTTCGCGATGGGCGTCGTTTCCGGCGTTGTGATGTCTTACGAGTTCGGCACCAATTGGAGCCACTTCTCGGTTGTGGTCGGCAACGTGATTGCGCCGCTGATCGGATACGAGGTACTCACCGCTTTCTTCCTGGAGGCGACATTCCTCGGCATCATGCTGTTCGGCTGGTCACGCGTTTCGCCAAATCTGCATGTTCTCTCCGCCGTATTGGTGGCAATCGGCACGTCGCTATCGGCCTTCTGGATTCTCGCGGCCAACAGCTGGATGCAAACACCGGCAGGCCACGAAATCCGGGACGGCATCGCCTATCCGGTCGATTGGATCGCGATCATTTTCAATCCGAGCTTCCCCTATCTTTTCGCTCACATGTTTACGGCGTGCTATCTCACCACCTCTCTCGTGGTGCTTGCCGTCGGTGCACGCTACCTCGTCGCGGGGCGCTTCCTCGAGGAGGGGCGCACGATGCTGCGCATGGGACTGGGTATGGTCGCCATACTCACCCCGCTACAGATGTACATTGGCGATGCTTCGGGGATTAACGCCGAGAAGCATCAGCCCGAGAAGATCGCCGCAATCGAGGCCCATTGGGACGGGAATAAACCGGGCGATCTCGTCCTCTTTGCGATCCCCAATGAGGAAGAAGAACGCAACGACTACGAAATCTCTATTCCCAATGGCGCAAGCTGGATCATCACGCACTCGGCGGAAGGGCTGTTTCCCGGGCTGAAGGATTTCGCGCGCGATGACCGCCCGCCGGTTATCCCGGTGTTCTTTGCTTTCAGAATCATGGTTGGCATGGGCATGCTCATGCTGATTGCCGGTTGGGTGGGCGCATGGCTGTGGTTCCGAGGGCGGTTGTGGACGACCAAGTGGTATCTGGGGATCGCCCAATACGTTTGGCCGATCGGCTTCATTGCCATTCTCGCCGGCTGGTATGTCACGGAAATCGGGCGCCAGCCTTGGATCGCCTACGGCATCCTGCGAACAGCCGATGCGGCCTCGCCGGTCGCGCCGTCAGCAGTGCTGACAACACTGGTACTCTTCGTTCTGGTCTACGCCTGCATCTTCGCTATGGGCATCTACTATATCAACCGCCTGATCGAGTATGGGCCGAAAGGTGCGGCCGCCGCGACGCCCCAGGCGCTGCCATCGCGGCCGCTTGCCGTGGCGAGCGATGCGGCTCATGAAGCGATGGAGGAGAAGTGAGGCATGGACCCGATCGCCCTATGGCTTCCGATTGTCTGGGCCGCCATCATCGGGACTGCGGTGGCACTCTACGTTGTCCTCGATGGCTTCGATTTGGGGCTCGGCATCCTCTTCCCGTTCGAGCCCAGCGAGAGTCGGCGCGACGTGATGATGAATTCTGTCGCGCCCTTCTGGGACGGCAATGAGACATGGCTCGTCCTCGGAGGCGGCGGGCTGTTCGTCGCCTTCCCGCTCGCTTACTCCATAATCATGCCGGGGCTCTACCTGCCCATCATCATCATGCTACTCGGGCTTGTTTTCCGTGGCGTCGCCTTCGAGTTCCGTTGGGCCGCAAAGCCCAAACATGAGCTGTGGGACATCGCCTTCGCTGGAGGCTCGATCGTCGCGGCTTTCATGCAAGGTGTTGTGCTCGGCGGCTTCCTGCAGGGCATCGAAGTGAAAAATAACGCATTCGCCGGGGGGCCGCTCGATTGGTTTGCGCCGTTTCCGCTGTTTACCGGCCTGGCGATGCTCGCGGGCTACGCGCTCTTGGCGAGTACGTGGCTCATCATGAAGACCGAGGGCCCGCTGGTGGAACAGGCGCGCGGCTGGGCGAAGTGGCTGCTTCTCGTGGTGCTCGTGATCATGGTGATCATCAGTCTGTGGACGCCGCTCGCCTTCGAACGGATCGCGGAGCGCTGGTTTAGTTGGCCAAACATACTCTACCTGTCGCCCTTACCGCTGTTGACTGCTGGGGTCGCCTTCCTGTGTTGGTATGGGCTGAGCACCGGCCGCGAGGCGATGCCGTTCTTCTCTGCGGTTGGTCTCTTCCTACTCGGATTCCTTGGGCTCGTGATTTCCAACGTGCCCTATCTCGTGCCGCCGTCAATAACAGTCTGGGAGGCCGCCGCCGTTCCAGAGTCGCAGATCTTTACGCTGGTCGGCGTGCTGATCATGCTGCCGATCATCCTCGCTTACACTGCGTTCGTTTATTGGACCTTCCGCGGCAAGGTGCGCGAAGGCGAGGGCTATCACTAAGCCCTGCGTGATTGCCATGCGAAAAGCCCAAGGCCTGCCATCATCTGCCTGCATCGATGCAGGCTCATTCGTGTCGCGGAAGCCAATCCAATAGCGACGACGCAATTACACAACGAACTCGGGGAGTAAATGTTCGGCTGGTTCAAGCGCAACAAGGGCTTTGAGTGGCACGACTATGTGCGCACAACGATTCTCTTGCGCCGCCAGAAACGGCGCGAGCGGTTGGCCGAGGCAGGCCACGCTGCGGCGCGAGGAGTGAAGGACGTAGGCCGACGCGGTGCTGCCGCCAGTATCGAGGGTGTCCAGGGGTTGGGACGCGGTGCCGTGGCCGCTGGTCAACAAGGCGCCGCCATGAGCGTCGCAGGTGTGCGTGCCGCGCGAGAGAAGGTCCGCACCGGCCTAGCTCATTTATGGACAGGGTTAGGCGTCGTCGGTAGGAGCTTTGGCCGGGGCTCCGCTTGGCTTTGGGGGCGCACACGCGCGGGCAGCATACGATTGGGACACATGCTCGCAGCCGGGCTGGCCGCCAGCGCCAAACGGCTGGAGCCAATGTTTGCCATGTTGCGGCAGCCGCACATTCGCGCGCCGCTCGCTATCGTAGGTTTCGCTGCCATCTTTGGTGCCGTTGCCCGCATCGTTGCCAAGGGATTTGATCTCGATGTCGTCATTGCCATGCTGATTGGGCTGGTGATCCTCGGTCTTCTTTTCATGGCCCGCCTGTCCGGCGGCGTAGGTTGGTCAGGCCTTGAGTTGCGCAATAGAGCGAGCAACTTTACCTCGATAGGACCGGCCGCGATTGGCACTGCGGGTGTCGTTGCAGCGCTCGTACTCGTTGCCGGCGCCGGCTGGTTCCTCTGGCAAAACGCGCCCGCTTTACCGGCCTTTCCTAGCCTGACCGTCGCGCCGTCCAAAATCGAAGGGCGCGGTGCTGCCATTTCCGGCGATACGCTGCGTATCGCAGGTGCGACGCTGCACCTCGATGGTATTGAGGCGCCCGTGCCCGGCCAGCGATGTATGCGCGGAAAATCGAGGCGTTGGAATTGCGGTGCGTCTGCGACGGCCGCTCTGTCACGACTTGTCCGGCGCGCGAAGGTATCGTGCGAGATCACTGGGTCCGATGACAACGATCGTCAGCTGGGCGATTGCCGCGTCGGCGATAAAGACATTGCGGCCCAACTCGTGCGGGGCGGGCATGTGTTTGCAACAGCTGGTTTCTTTGCACCCTACACGGACCTGGAAGAGCAAGCGCGCAAAGAGAAACTTGGGATTTGGCGCGGCCAGGTCGTGCGGCCGTCTGACTATCGCGCGCAAAAATGGGAAGAAGCCAAGCGCGCCGCTCCCAATGGCTGCCCCATAAAGGGCAACGTTTCAGGTGGACGCCGCGTCTACGTTTTGCCGTGGGCGCGCGGATACAAGCGCGTGAAGATAACGCGCAGACGTGGAGAGCGCTGGTTTTGCAGCGAAACCGAAGCGCAGGCAGCGGGATGGAAGCCTGCCGGCTCATCCTGATCAAATCGCTTGGACAGTGCCCGTTTGCAGCGGGAGCGGACAAAGCAAAGCCCGCGGTCCGGGGGGAGACCGCGGGCTGCAAAACGTGACGCCACTTGGGGGGACAGGTGGGGGGCGTCACGAGAGGAATTCAGCCTAATACCGTTCCTCTCATATTGGCAAATTGCTACTCGAAAGCCTTTCCAGTGAGTTAAGAACTGGCCTCGAACGGAGCTTGCTTCCGCTCGGTATCGCGAGACGCTCTCGTTGCATTGCACAAAGAGAATCGCGAGTGTTGTTAACGCCCAGCCCTTCAGCCATCTCGCTCTTCAGGGCAGATCTCAATTTCGGTGAGGGTACTGCCGCGCACAATGGTCGCCGTGACTATCTTTTCAATCCGATGCGCGTCGAGCAGGCGGAACATGTCATCGACGCCGGTTACGGCTTCGCCGTCGAGGCGCACGAGTAGGTCGCCCGTCTTAAGGCCCGCCTTGTCTGCTGGGCTCCCCGGCTGCACTTCGCGGATGTACACGCTGCTCTGCTGCATAAGGCCGTGCTTGAAGGCAAGCCGCGGTGGCAGCGGCATTTGCTCTGCAACGATGCCAACGCGCGCGCGCCGCACGCGGCCGTGCAGCAAGATCTGCGCTAGCACATGTTGAGCCGTATTGGTCGCCACGGAAAAACAAATGCCTTGTGCGCCAAGGATCATCGCTGTGTTGATTCCAATCACCTCGCCGGACGAGCTTGCAAGTGGTCCGCCAGAGCTGCCGGGGTTCAAGGCCGCATCCGTTTGAATGACGTCGCCGATGAGACGCCCGTTTTGGGCGCGCAACGAACGGCCGACGGCGCTGACAATGCCGGCCGTTACCGTCGACTGGAAGCCTAAGGGATTGCCAACCGCAATTGCAATTTGGCCCGGCCGTACGCTCTTGGAATTGGCGAGGCGGGCCGCGGGTAGTGTCTCGCTCGTCTCTCCGCGAAGGACCGCCAAATCGGTATCGGGATCCTTGCCCAAGACGCGAGCCAAAAAACTCCGGCCATCGGAAAGCGTGATCGAAACCAGACGCGCCGTGTCGACCACATGGTTGTTGGTGAGAATGAGGCCATCAGGCGATACGATAACGCCTGAGCCTGTTCCTTCGGTGCGGCGCCCTTGGCGAAGTCCGGAAAGCTCGACACGAACGACGGTGGGGGCGATGGCATCGACGACGTCGACGACGGCGCGCGAGTAGGAATCGAGCAATGCCTCGTTTGAAGCTCTGTCTTCGTCTGAAGCTCTGTCATGGCCACGTGCGCCCTTACGTTCGTGGCCGGTGTCCGGCTCGCTTACGAAGCCCTCGCCGAGAAAACCGATGATGTTCCCCATACCCATCTCCCTGACCCGAGGCGGCGGAGAGCGCCTCGTTCACTTGACGGGCATATATATGGGGATTGCATGGCGGAAGGAGGAGTGATCAACACGTAGGTGCGCGACTGCAACGGTCGCTATCAGCCATCAACGCCAGGACATCTTGAACGGCGAAAGACGAATCGTGCTGACAGTTTTGCTGCGGCGCGTGTAGCCGACGTCGGAGAGAACACCTGAAATATTGGAGTTTTCATCTGCGCGCATCGCAATTTTCGTATTTTCTGCGCGTAATTCTCCATCAACCCATAAG
>JAUWCP010000323.1 GCA_030609245.1 Hyphomicrobium sp. | reverse complement strand
TGCGGTGCCTTGGCATCCCGTCTCGATAACTCGAAAGGGACGAGTGTGGCGAACCCTCGATGTAAATGCCCTTTCGCGGCGCGGGGCCAGCTCCCTTGCGTTCAGCGCGCTTCACATGGCCCTCATTTTCCATATACTTTTTGACGTTCGGGACAATCGCGGGGCCGCTTGGCCGATGCCGCGACCACAGCAGGGAAAGACTTTGCAGCAAATTGCCGTGCATCTTTACCGGGCGACCGGTGCAGGTATCGCAATCGCGCTCATGGAACTTCTGGCGCGTGTTGCCGAAGAGCCTCTCGCGCGCGTTCCGTTCGTCACCTCGATCGTGCTGGTAATGGCGCTACCAGACAGTCCGCCGGCACGCCCCTACGCTGTTATCGGCGGGCATATGCTCTCGTGTCTTGCAGGGCTCTTGGCTGTGTGGACGCTGGGGCCCGGCGAGGGCGCCATTGCAATGGCACTCGGCTTGTCGCTGTTTTTCATGCTGACGTTTGGTGCGCTGCACCCGCCGGCGGGCATCGATGCGTATCTTATTGCCGCCTTTGGCCTGCCGCTCTTTTGGGTCGTGAGCCCGGTGTTGGTCGGCGCCGTATTCCTGGTCGGCTACGTTAAAGTATGGTCAGCAGGCGAGCGCTGGCTCGGCAGAAGTGCGCTCGCCCGGATTTTTGGCGCCATGCCGCTGTGGCATTGGAAACCGCCGAAGATCGACAGCGCCGCGTTGGTCCGGCGTGCGCTGGGTCAGAGCCGGCATGAGGAGACGCCGCCCAAGGCAGATGATCGGCCGGTCAAGGGAGACTAATAAACTGAGACTAAGACGCGATCGCGGGTGCTCAGTTCTGCTTCGTGTTGGCTTCGATAAACGTTTTGCAGGCTGCGTCCAACTTGTCCACGTTGGACTCCAGACACTTCTAAATGCGCCCGCCGCCGGGAATTACGTCCGCGCAGAGCTTTTGATAGTCAGTCTTGCAGGCCGCGCGCGCCTCGGCTTCTTCGTCTTCGGCGATGGCAGCTCCGGCGACACCAGCAATAAGAACAATAGTTAGAAATGCAGAGCGAGTGACCATATTTGACGTTTCTCCGGTTGATAGGTCCCAGATGATGCGACGCCGTTATTATGGTCGTATGACTGGGGCGAATTTGGACCGCTGGCGTCCTCGGCGCTTCGCTAAACGTTGAGCCTAAAGCTTCGCCGTGCCTATGCGTGTTGCTGTTTGGCCGAGCGCGAATCGAATGACCACTTAAGACCCGCTGATCGCGGGTTTTTCCACACTCTCTGTAAGCCTTGCACTCCCTCTCGCCGTGCGAATCTGGTGGGGAGATAACGGGGACGTGCTGCGCACGATGCGCCGCCGCCTGCTCGCTGCAGTATCTGAGGGAGCGTGTCATGGCCAATTTTACAACGCACATCGTCACGGGGACCATAGTCTCGGGCAGTCTTGCGACCTTGACGCTGGCTGCCGACGTCATCGCGCCGGAAAACCTCGTGGCGGTGACGATGGCGGGCACGCTGGGCTCAGTGCTTCCTGATATTGACTTGAAGGATTCGCGGCCCAGCCGTGCGCTATTCGCGGGCTTGGCGGTTTTCTTCTCGTTTGCCGTCCTGTTCCACTTCGCGCCGCAGCTCTCAATCGTGGAAATGTGGCTCTTGTGGCTCGGCACGTTTCTGTTCGTGCGCTACGGCCTGCACGCGATCTTCCACCGGTATGCGGTTCATCGCGGGATTTGGCATTCCGTCGTGGCGGGCATCTTCTGCGGTCTATTGACGGCGTCCATCTTCTATTATGCGCTTGGTCGCCCGGATGGCGTCGCGTGGCTCGGTGCCGGTTTCTTGTTCATTGGCTATCTGACCCATCTCATCCTCGACGAGATTTACGCCGTCGATATTATAGGTAACCGTCTCAAGGCGTCGTTTGGCACGGCATTGAAATTGGTCGACGCGCGCCGCCCGGCCGCAAGCATCCTCATGGCGGCCTCCGCAGCGGCCTTGCTACTCATCGCGCCAGCGACAAAGACGTTCGTTGACGGGATTTCTTCGCGCCCCTTGTGGACCGGTCTCCACGAACGACTGCTGCCCAAGGACAATTGGTTTGGGGCGTTTATGGAGCATGGCCAGGTAGCGGCTTCGCCCGACGCACGCTCAGCAATCACGACGGGATCCGTACCGCAATCGTCAGAGGCGACGAGCACCGCCACGCAATAAAGCGGGGGCCTCTCGCAGGGCGCACTTGGGCCTATAGCCCCGTCAATTAGCGTGGCGGTTCTTAAGCCCCGCGATATAGGTCGTGACGAAGTCGTCCACGGTTTG
The DNA here is from genome assembly GCA_030609245.1 of Hyphomicrobium sp. Classification (GTDB taxonomy): domain Bacteria; phylum Pseudomonadota; class Alphaproteobacteria; order Rhizobiales; family Hyphomicrobiaceae; genus Hyphomicrobium_A. The sequence goes on along the minus strand of JAUWCP010000323.1, from coordinate 134 downwards.
TCCCGCTGCATGATTGGTAATCGGCGATAGCTTCTCGGCGGTCGATAGCGACGTAATGCCATGAACGCCTGCCCACAAAGTACGCGCGGCTTGCTCTTTCTCCTGCGCGTCGAAACTGTCGAGTAGTGGCGTCA